>JAFQDY010000130.1 GCA_017399325.1 Oscillospiraceae bacterium | reverse complement strand
TTTCATACTGTCGGCAGTTTCAATGGCATTTTCCAACGACCAAGTCACCATAATGGACAGTACCGTAATAGCGATTTTAGTGCGATGCCAAAGGCTGCCTTCCGAAATATCTCTGCCGATACTCTTCTGCGCATCCACCACCGCGTCCATCTGCGCTTTGAACTTGGGGATAAACCGCAGGGTCATACTCAGCACCAGGGACATTGCCGGGATGATGCGGCCAAAGAGGTAGATAAACTTATCGGAAGTGATGACTCGGTTGAAGTTCAGAAACCACAAAAATACCGTGGCGATCATCACGCCGGCGGAAAGGCCGTAGAGGATGCTCTCCAAAGTCAGCGGATTTCCTGTAGGGAAATACAGCAGAATGGTGATACCCTCATGGCTGAATGCCGGGTTCATAAATGCCGTCAGCAGCATAATCGGCAGACACCATTTCAGAGTAAATAGCACCGCTTTCTTCCCCTCTGCCTGCACCGCATAAACAGCAGCGCAGAGCAAGGAGATCCCTTGCGCCAGCGGGTGATTCAGCGCCATAGCAAAACCGATCACCAGGGTGAAATACAGAAAGTTCACCAACGGGTGATACTTCGCAAACCTGTCCTGCATGTTAGCCTCCCACGGCGTAACCGCCGCCTATATCGTTGCCCAAGTCGCAGGTATAGCGCCACTCAACCACATCGCCATCTTGCAGTTGATAACGGGAAGAGCCGTAGTTGGGATACCAACCGTTGACCTTATACATCCAGCCGGACAGAGCACCGCAATCAAATTCGTACAGATTGTGGATACCCTCAATGTAGGCACTGTTGTAGATGGGTGTCCAGGAAGCCTCCATATGGATGCTGTTATCCTTGCAGACACGCTGCAGCACATCGTAGACCGATTCGCCCTCATAGAAGGTAACGGTGGTTTTCGGCAGGATCACACCGCCGCTGGGTACCATCTCCAGTTTGTCCGGGTCCAACTGATACAGGTTGTTTAAAATGGTGGAACACTCGATGGAAAAGGTACAGGTATAGGCCGTTCTGTTGTCCACTTCCTGATCCTGGGGCTCTACCGGGTTCGGCTTGCCCTCGGGGACAGGATCGGTCAGGTATTGATCCTTCTCGGCAGGCTTTTCCGTTTCCTCGGTCTCGGTGGTCTCCTCGGTGGACGGGTTTTCTGTTTCCTCGGTTGTTTCTTCGGTGGCGGTTTCCTCGTCCGGCAGAGGGTCGGGGCAGATGGTGAAGTTGCTGACGCTACCGTCTAATGTGATGTTTACAATGGTGTTTTCGCTACCGGTTAAGGTGGCCGTCGCAAAAGCAGCGTTAGCGGCATACCCAGTGGCGCTTTGGGCATTCCATTGCACGTTCAGGCTAACAGAAAGCAGCGCACTGAAGCCAAAAGCCTCCTGCTGGGATAAGGTGACCTGCAGGCTGCCGTCAGCCTGTTCTTCCAGACGGATGCGCAGGTCCACCTGCTTGGGCGCAGTAATATCTGCGCTCAAAATCGTCCATTCATATTTCAAATCGCCGGATTTTCCGGTAAACACGGCGATGGTATTTTCGTTTTTAATTTGTACAACGGTGCTTTGCGCAATGATGCCGTCTTCGGGGATCTCGATGGGGTTTTTCAAATTGACGCTGCCAAAATTGCCTTGACAGGCACAAAGAGAAACGATCAAAATAAGCGTCAACAAAAGGCAAAAAAGTTGTTTCATTTGGTTCTCCAATCCATCTTGCGTCACGCAGGATTTTGGATTTATTTGCAGGTGGCAGACAGAGTCTGCCACCTGCGGTTTGTTGTTATGCGAAGTATTTATTCTTGTTCAGGACAAGCACAACCAAAGCGGCAACTGAGACCAGCATAACCGTCACATAAAGTGCGGTGTGGGAATCATCGCCGGTTTTGGGACTGCTGGGGATCGCAGTATCTGTGTACACGATGCCATAGGTGGAAAACGCATCGGTTTCAAAAGAAAGTTTTCCTGTAGCAGCATCGTAGACGGCATCCAAAATATCGGTCTTGCCCTCGTGAATGCGAACGACTTTATAGGTGCGGCTGACCGTGGTGTCGGTATTGCGCAGATCTTCGGGCAAAGAAACGGTAATGGTGACTGCGCCGTTTGTCTCGGTGACCTTCACAGCAGTCTGGTTGCCCAGTTGCTTGGACAAGGTGATATCCAAGTACAAGCCGACGGTGGTTTTCTTCAGGGCTTTTTCGATCAGTTGCTTTTCTGCAGAAGAAATCGTCTGGCTAATGTCCTTGACCGTCAGATCGACCTTCACATCCACACCGGATTCCACCAGCGCTTTTTCTTCGTCGGTTAGCAAGGTATCCATTAATTCGTTGTCGGACATATCCAGTTTGCCGGTGTAGGCATTGTCCTTGACTGCGCTTTCGATCTTGCCGTCAAAGACAACATCGCTGTAATCATATAACGCGGCTTCGCTGTTGATAAAACGGTCGTAGGCGATCATCGCATAGCAGGCCTGATCGGTTGCCATTGCGTTGGAAGAAGAACCCTGGTGAGCAAACATCTTCTCATCTTCCATATAGTAACTCAGCAGATTATCTACAGGAGATTTGCCGTCTTTGATGAAACGCGCGTCGGTGTCGGGATTAATGCCCCAAGCGGTCAGCGCAACGATCGCCCAAGCGCAGCTCTCAGATGTTTCGCCCTCACCATAGGGGAAACCGCCGTTTTCCATCTGCACAGAAGACAGCCATTCGATGGCCTCTGCACAGGCAGCGGTCACTTCGGGTTGATCCCGGTAGGGAGCAAGTGCGGTCAAGGCCATACCGGTAATGTCCACATTGGAAGTATAGGCTTTATTGGTGACCAAAGACCAACCGCCGTCATCGTGCTGTGCAGCCAAAATGCTGTCTACACATTGCTGACGAAGCGTGGCATCAGAGGTTTTGTAATTGTTGGAATCCAGTGCGATCAGCGCCCAGATCGTACCGTTAATGCCTTGCTTTCTGATCCAGTTGATGCCGTTGGCGCTGTACGCTTCCACCAGATCCCAGTTGCCAACAGAGGTAGCGTCCTTACCGATGGCAGACAGAGCCACGATCAGACGGGAGTTTTCGGTGGATTTGTTTTTATGCAGCGCGCCGTTCATATTCACCTTTACGGCTTCTTCGTTGACGGTTTGAACGATGCGGTCATAGTAATCGGCAAAATACTTATCGTTCTTGGCAAAGTGTCCGCCCCGGGCCAGATCAAATACAGTCCACTCGCCGGCAAGGGTGCCAAAGGCAGGCTCGGTTACCGTGGCGGCCAGTTGCGCCATAGTGTCTTTCAGAATGGCACTAACGCTCTGGGGCTGACGGGGAGTCTCAGGCGCACTGTACTTTTCTTCTGCGTGGATATAGATTTCCAGATCAGCAGGAGCAGTCTCTTCTGCGCTCATGATCGCAACGGAAACACAGTTGGTATTCTCTGCAATGTAAGAGTAATCATCGATGTAGATCGCGGAGTATTCCTCGTCAGACATATTTACATCGTATTTTGTATCATTGACGGTAACACCGGTCACAACATAGTTTGCATCATAAAAAGCATTGATGCTAACACTGTAAAAGTAGGCATTCGGAGTAGTGCCGTGTTCCTCACATGCCCAGTTGATTGTTGTTTCAATACTGCTTGCTTTTGCGCCATTGTAAACCTGTGTGTAGCAGTCATCGCAGAACGATGCAGTTGCGGTAAGTTGAATGCCCTCATCTGCCGTCACTTTCAGCGCAGTATCGGTATCGGGCTCCTCGGGCTCGGGCTCGGGTTCGGGTTCAGGTTCAGGTTCGGGCTCGGGTTCGGGTTCCTCACCGATAATGGTTACCTTGGCATAGGCAGGCGCAGAAACGATGCAAGGTTCACCTGTTTCGCTGTAATAATCACAACCGGTATGGGTCCAACCGTCATCTGTACCGTTGCCGCCGTCGCACCACACATAATAAGTACCGGCTTCGTCAAAAGTGATTTCCGCGCAGCCGCTGTCGTCGGTGAAAACAGAACCTTCTGCTACTCCGAAATCGGAACCGTAGAACACCTCATAGTCGGTGGCATCGTAAACCCAAGCAGCGCCAACCATCAGGTCGCAGAAGGAGTGCATCAGTTTAATGGACAGCGCCTCGCCTTCTGCTGCTGTGTAGTCGTAAACATAGTTGCCGTCCTCATCGGCAAACAGATGGAAACCGCCTGCCTGATCCCACAGGAAGCCATAGCATCCGAAACTGGCAAGATCCAGAAAATCACCGTCGTGCAAAACGATCTCGTCAGATGTAGCGCCGACTTTCATATCGGGATTCGTTTGGTCTGCGCGAAGAGGGAAATCTCCGTTCAGGAAATAAACAAGGTTTTCGGTAAAGCCGAAGACACCGCCAGCGAAGTAGGAACTTCCGGGGATAGCGTTAAAGTTTACCTCGCTCCAATCACCGCCATAGATCTCTTCGTGGGCGTAAATGATCAGTTGCAGAGCAGTGGTCTCATAATTGCCATCGTCATCTGCATCATACAGCATATTTTCCAATCCGTACTCTGCAAGATCGATCGCAGCGATGGTTTCCAGGGGAATGGGATAATAAACGATCGGATCCCCATTCACATCATGAATGTATTGTCCGTCGAAACTGACGGACAGATACACAACTTCTTCTGTCTGCTCCGTTGCAAAGGCGGTTGCAGGGAGCAGACCCAGTACCATCACAAAGGCGAGGATCATACTCAAAATTTTCTTAGTGGTTCGCATAACAGAATCGTCCTTTCTTATGCTCTTAGATTACTTTTCCTTGGGTTGTTTCAATCCGGCAGACTCCAACGCACGGGGCCACGGACCAAGGTAAGCTTTGATTTGGGCGCAAGCAGCATTGTCGAAGTCTTTCTTTGTAGGGAGCCTTCCAAGCTCCGCAAACTTTTGTCGCAGAAGGTCCTCCGCCCAGGCCTTCTTCTCTTCCGGTGTCACTTGCATCCCTCCTTTACTGGTTTGTGGCTATCAGATCAACAAAAAAGTGCAACCCATTTATCCTCAAGTACGGATAAATTAGGCTGCACTCTCCTGTCAAAGCGTGATAAACCCAATTGGTACAGCAGGCTCTCTGACTTAAGCAATAGAGCTA
>JAFQDY010000129.1 GCA_017399325.1 Oscillospiraceae bacterium | reverse complement strand
TAATAGGGTCTGAATGCAAAAATCTCCGCCACAATGCACACAGGGATAGCGGCAAAAATATCCACCACCGAGTGTTGCTTGGTAAAAGCCACGGACAGGCACACCATAAGCGAAAAAGCCGCAACGATCGTCTTTGTATACCAAGCAGCCGATCTTTCTTTCAGCCAGGCAGATGCGATGCCCACGGAATAGGCCACATGGAGCGACGGGCAAACGCCTGTATTGGTATCAGCCTTATATATCAGTCCCATGATCCATGTGAGAAAATTCTCACGGGGAAAGGATTCCGGGCGCAGATCCTGCCGTGTAGGAAAGGCGATGTAGCACACCATAGCAAGGCCCTGGGTGATCATAATGAATGTCTGCAGGCCCTTGAAACTCTCAACACTGTACAAAAGAAAATATCCCAGTGAGATCACGATCAGCACATACCAGCCTGTGTAGAAAACCACAAACCACTCGTTAAAGGGTATGATGTCGTCCAGTTTACACCAAACAGGATAGCATTTTTCCGCAGGGATCAGGTTTTCCGTCAGGAAGTACAGAATAAAGTAAACGATCCAACCTGCCAGCAAAAGCAGATGGCGATACTGGGGGCTTGTTATGTTGGAAAGGCGCAGTTTGCGGTAATCAACCACCGGTTTTCTCATACACATTTTCCTCTGATATATTAAAAGGATATTGGCTTTTGGGTACATTGGGATACGGCACTACCTTGTGTTTCGGCAGGTTCTCCGCAATATCAGTGATTTCGTCCATTAAGTATTGGCAGATCCGCTGCCGCTCTTTTTCCTTGGGCAGCAAGGCATTATACCGGATCGGCTTACCCAGACACATCTTTTTCAGAGCAGGGGCAATATACAGCGGCACAAAGAACAGTTCCGTTCCTGTGCGGTCGTAATAAAGTTTTGCCACATCCACAAACTTGTCCTGAAACTGATGGACAATGTGATTATGGGGCTCGTAGCACTCGGGGAAAATGATCACATTGGCGCCGTCCTGCAACGCGCTGATGGTTTGCTTAAAGGTTTTGATCAGCCGGTTATCCCGATAGACCGGAATGGTCAACGCATTGTTGAATACGCACACGGAAACCGGGGCAATGATGTAAGAAAGGAGTCGGAAAAACCAACGGATCGGCTTAGGTTTATTGCTCCAGAAGTCCTGATACGCGTAGGCTGGCACTTCCTTCAATTCCATCATCTGGTGGGCGCACCAAGTCCGCCGATTTCCCGGGAAATGCAGTTCCGCGCAAATCGGGCCGTTCATCTGGGTATGGTTGCCCACAACGAAGCAGGGCTCTTGGGGCAGGTTTTCCAGCCCTTCGATCTTTATTTTCGGGTAAAACAGCCAAATAATCCATCGAATTATGCGAAAGCAAAGATAAGAAACGGTGTTCTCCTTTTTCATTGGTCGCCCTCCTTTCCGATTTTTCATTTATTATAGCACAAAAATTTCCGCTGTACATCCATTGTTCTTAGAATTTACAAAAAAGAAACAAAAACCCCGGTCCGAAGACCGGGGTTCTCTGTTTTTAGTCAGCACTCAAGAATTAGTCGAAGATCTCGGTAACAACACCGGAACCAACGGTACGGCCGCCTTCACGGATAGCGAAACGCAGGCCCTTCTCGATAGCGATGGGGGTGATCAGTTCAACGTTCATAATAACGTTATCGCCGGGCATGCACATCTCAGTGCCTTCGGGCAGGGAGATGATGCCGGTAACGTCGGTGGTACGGAAGTAGAACTGAGGACGATAGTTGTTGAAGAAAGGAGTATGACGGCCGCCTTCTTCCTTGGACAGGACGTAAACCTGGCCGGCAAACTTGGTCAGAG
>JAFQDY010000128.1 GCA_017399325.1 Oscillospiraceae bacterium | reverse complement strand
TATGCAGTTTTGAAGTGGCAACTTTTTTGATTAACAAATAACAAAATTCCCGGAATGCTGACGCATTCCGGGAATTTTTTGTGAAGTTAAGCGAAAAAGGGGTCGTTCAAAACCATTTTATCACTATGGTGCACTGCCCTTGAGGGGGTCTTTGTTCTTTATTAAGGCAATTTGCTCCGGCGGCGGGTACGCTGGGAGGTAGGCCGCTGGACTTCCGGTTCGGCCTTTTCTGCCCGGCGGGCATAGGTTTCTGCCGCGGCAGATGTGGCTTCGTAAGTCAGGCGGCTGACCCGAACCGTGCCGTCCGGCTGGTCGGACAAGCGAACCCGTATGAGGAATTGTCCGCAGGTGGGACAGGTGGCCAGATCCATATATCGGCGGCCGGGCTGGGCAAACCAGCGGGTGCCGGTCATCTGCTTGCCGCAGGTGGGACACTTGTTTTCCGGGCCGGACATTGCGCCCAGCGCCTCCCGCTTGTCCGCATAGTCATAAAACACTTTGCGGCTGATGCAGCCGGGAAGTTGATCTCCCTGAAAACCGTCGGTATGTTTTTTTAAGGCATCTTTGTACTGGCTTGTGCCTTTTTTCAGGTCCAGTTTGGCGCAGATCAGCGCCGTATGGTAGGCATCGCCCAGCGCATCGTGGGCAGGCCGGGTGGCCTCGATCCCGAAGATCTCCATAGCGGTTTTTAAGGCCTTTTGGGCAGTCGCGCCGTCGGTTTGGGCGTTGAAGATCATCTGGGCGTTATACCAGCGCTCCACCCAGCCGTCGTCGATGCCGTAAAGTTTCAGATTTTCCCGCAAAATGGGAATGTCGTCAAATCCCCAAGTCAGGAAGATCACATCACCGCCGCACCAATCCCGGAATTGTTCGATGGCTTCCCGCATAGGTACGCCGTTATCCCGCAACTGGGACTCCTTGATGCCGGTGAGTTTGCTGACCCGGCGGTTCAGGCGGCGGTAGTATTTTGGTTTTACCAGCACTTGAAATTCGTCCGCCACCCGGTTATCTTCTGTGACACGAACTGCGCCGATCTGGATGATCTCCCCGTGGATCTGCACCG
This sequence comes from Oscillospiraceae bacterium, assembly GCA_017399325.1. Lineage (GTDB taxonomy): Bacteria > Bacillota > Clostridia > Oscillospirales > Oscillospiraceae > Faecousia. Next base: position 4,505 of record JAFQDY010000128.1, on the reverse strand, counting down.
GCAGCACTTTTTTGGACGAGGGCGAGCCGGGCCAGGGTTGATTCCATTCCATATCTAAAACGATATAATCCATATCTTTGTGTCCTTCGTTTCTCATATTGCCCTGTTATGATACCACAAGGCAACCGCCCTGTAAACCCTTAAAAATCGGGAATGTAGGCGGCGTTTGCCGCGTCTTTCTCCTGCGTGAACCCTTGCAGGCCGTTTAGGTACATCCAAGAAAGCACGGCCTGATATTCTTCATCGGTAACGCCCCGGTCAAAGGGAGCAGGCAGACCGGGCATCGGCGTGTACTGGCGCATCAGGCTCACCAGCACTTCCCCGGGGGCAAAGGTGTCCCCGATCCAATCCAGCACTTTCAGGGAATTGTCCACTTGGCCGGGCAAGATCAGGTGGCGAATGATCACGCCGCGGCGGATTTTCTCGCCTTCCATTTGCACCGGACCCACCTGATCGAACATCGCCTTGATGGCCTTTGTGGCCACCGGGAAATAGTTCTTGGCGTGGGACAGGTTTTGTGCCAAAGCATCGTCAGCATACTTCATATCCGGCAAGTAGATGTCCACCAAGCCGTCCAGCCCATCGATGGTTTCCGCTCTCTCGTAGCCGCCGCAATTATAGACCACCGGCACAGGCAGTTTCGGAGAAAGGGCAGGCAGGATGGTGGGCAAAAAGTGGGTGGGAGTCACAAGGTCGATGTTCTCTGCCCCTTGGGCGATGAGGTTTTCCATTTCTTTTCGCAGTCCAGCGCTGTCCATTTCCGTTCCCGTGGGTTTTTCGGAAACGGCCCGGTTCTGGCAGTAACTGCAGCCCAGCGTACAGCCACCGAAAAAGATCGCGCCGCTGCCACCGGAGCCTGCCAATGCCGGTTCTTCCCATTTGTGGATCATAGTTTTGGCAACCAGGGCCGTGGCCGGGCAGCCGCAATAGCCGGTTTTCCCGGCAGTACGATTTGCATAACACTCCCTTGGGCAAAGGGCGCAATTTTCGTAGGTCATAGTTCTCTCCTAAAAAGCAAAAGGACGCGTCGGACACGCGTCCTTTTATTGATCAAAAGCCGTCCCACAGGTAGTGGACTTTTCGGATAACTTCTCCCTTTTGGGTGTAAACACGGGGCACGCGGCGGCCAATACCGCACACGAACTCGTAGTTGAACGAACCGGCTGCCTCTGCAATTTGCTCTACAGTGATCTGCTCGTCCCCATCTTTACCGATGAGTACAACCTGGTCGCCCACGGCAATGCCCGGAATGTCCGTCACATCCACCATGATCTGATCCATACAGACCTTTCCCCGAATGGGGGCTTTTTTTCCGTGGATCAGCACGAAGAAATTGTTGCTCAAAGGCCGCTTGTAGCCGTCTGCATAGCCCACGGGAATGGTGGCGATCGTTGTGGGTTTGGTGGTGGTGTAGGTTGCGCCGTAGCCGATCTCCCGTCCGGCGGGCAGGGTTTTTATATGAATGATACGGCTCGTCCACTGAAGGGCAGGCGCTAAATGCAGCAACCCGGGGTCCACTTCGTCGCTGGGGTACAATCCGTATGTGACGATGCCGCAGCGCACCATTTCGTAGTGATCGGAAAAATTCATAATACCACCGGAATTGTCCATATGGCGGATCTTGGGGTGAATGCCCCGCTTTTTCAGCATTTCGTAAAACCGGTCGAACCGCTCTGCCTGGACCTTGGCTCTTGACAGATCAGCGCTGTCGGCGGTGGCATAGTGGCTGAAAACACCTTCGCAGACAAGGCCGGGCAGATCGCAGATCTCCTTGCAAATGTCTGCCTCTTCTTCCGTGACCTGAAAACCGTTTCGGCTCATGCCTGTGTCCACCATCAGGTGGAAAGGCGCTTCTGCTCCCAGTTTTACGGCGGCATCCGACATCATTTTCGCGTCCGCGTAGTCAAAGATCGAAGGTCGGATATTTTGGGTGATGGCGCTTTCATAGGCCTCTGCCGGGATCTGCCCGAAGACCAGAATGGGGTTTGTGATATCGGCTTTTCGCAATTCCAGCGCTTCCAAAACAGACGCTACACCGAAAAAGGCACACCGGTCCTGCAGACACCGGGCCACTTCGACAGCGCCGTGGCCATAGGCGTTGGCTTTGACGATGGCCATCACCGGCACGCCAGCCTTTTCGTGGACGGCCTGCACATTTTGGGATATTTTGTCCAAGTCAACAGTTACGCAGGTGTGATCGAAATTCACAAGCTTCATCTCCCAATCAATTTCGCGCCTATGATAGCACAGCGCGCTGCAAAAGTAAATGTTTCAAGCGCCCCACCGCAAAGTACATGGTTTCATAGCGAATGTACTGCAGGGCGTTTTCGTCCCAGAAAAACCGCACTTGGGCGGGAAACTCCTCATCGGAATGCCAAAACTGCAGGGCGATCTTCAGCCCCAGCATCACTTCTATGGCATAGCCCAGATCTGCGCCTGTTATTTCCGTTCCCCCAAGGGACAGGCAGGCCTTTTTTAAGGCTTCCGGGCGGTTATCGAAAGCGGCGGCAAAGGGGTCAACTTCTTCCAGCAAATTCTGATGGAACTGGTGACCGAAATTCTGCATACCGTTCCACCGGCCGGTCAAAAAGGCATCTTCCTTGCTGTCGCAGAGGATGTCCAGAACGGTCATGATCTCGTTGAATTCAGCAGTTTCCCATATAGCCCCTTGTTTGCGTTCCAGTTTTCCGCTTTTGCGACAAAGGCGGTACGTTTCCCCGAACAAAGTGGGGTACAAATAGTCGCCGTCATGGGGCAGGCGGCATTTTTTGATGATCTTTTCCTGATCGTAGGTCAAAAAATGGGCCTGCGCCTGGGCGGCTTGCTTTGCATAGTTGTCCATAGTATCTGATGACAAACGGCCGCTTTTGGTTATCCCTTAATCGTGCCGTCGGGGTTGAACAGCGGCAGTTTTTCCAGATAGATGATGTCGGGCCGGTCCTGGGCGTCGCCCTCTGCCAAAATGGCCATCCGTCCGGCAATGATGCCGCCGGCTTTTTCTACCAGCACTTCCAGCGCCCGCAGACTTTCGCCGGTGGAGATCACATCGTCCACGATGAGGATCCGCTTGCCTTTCATCATTTCCGCGTCAGCGGTATCCAGATAAAGCCGCTGTTCCTTGGCGGTGGTGATGGACTTGACCGCCACCTCAAACACGCCGGTCATATACAGTTTCGGGGCTTTCCGGGCCAAAAAATACTTCTTTGCGCCACTCTGCCGGGCCATTTCGTGACCAAGGGGAATGCCCTTGGCTTCCGCGGTGATTATGTAGTCATATTCCGGCGCTCTTGCCAGCAGTTCCTTGGCGCAAGCCACGGTCAACTCCTGATCGCCGAAAATCACAAAGCCTGCAATATACAGATCGTCGGTTACCTTGCAAATGGGCAGGTCTCTGTCCAAGCCTGCAATATTCATTCGATGATACATAGTCATTCGCTCCTTTTTCGTTTCTGATTTTATTATAACTTTATGGGCAAAAATGTCAACAATTACAGGGTTTCCAAGATAATATCCACCAGTTTTTGGAACAGGTCGTGGACTTTTGCGGCGGTCTCCACCACTTCTTTGTGGTCAAGTTTCACAGGAAGCACGCCTGCGGCCATATTGGTGATGCAGGACACGCCCACCACATCCATACCGCTATGGCCCGCCACCAGTGCCTCCGGCACAGTGGACATACCCACCGCATCCGCTCCAAGGGTGCGGAATGCCCGGATCTCCGCCGGGGTCTCATAATTGGGGCCGGAGCACATCAGATAAACGCCCTGCTCCAAGGGGATTTGGTTTTCGGCGGCTTTGTCTATGATCTTTTCACGCAAAGACGCGGTGTACAGGTCGCTCACATCGGGGAATCGGGGGCCGAATTTCTCCAAATTCTTGCCGATCAGGGGGTTTGCGCCGGAGAAATTGATGTGGTCGCTGATCAGCATCAGTGTTCCGGGTTTGTAATTGAGGTTCACACCGCCGGCCGCATTGGTCAGCACCAGCGTTTTCACGCCCATAGCCGCCAAAACCCGGACGGGCAGAGTGATCTCCGCCATAGAAAGCCCCTCATAATAATGCACCCGCCCTTGCAGGACCACCACATCTTTGTCCTGCTTTTTGCCAAAGACAAATGCGCCGGCGTGGCCCTCCACGGTAGGCTGGGGAAAGTTGGGAATTTCCGAATAGGGGATCTTCACGGCGTTTTCCAAGGTGTCAGCGTAGTCGCCCAACCCGCTGCCCAGCACAAGGGCAACTGTGGGACGGCTGAAAATGCGGCTTGTCAAAAATGCCGCGGCGGCGGTAATGTTTTCCTGCAATGTCATATCCATCACTCCTTGGGTCTATGATACCACAATTTTGCTGCCAAACATAGGTGCATTCACAAATTTGTTGCAAAATATTTTTATTTTCGTCATCCCGCGTTCAAAAGCGCCGTGTATGTTATAGGTGTGAAAGGCGCGAAGCCGTAAGCGTTTTTTCATTAACCTCTTTTTATCTCTCTTTGCGGAAGAGGGGGGGCG
>JAFQDY010000127.1 GCA_017399325.1 Oscillospiraceae bacterium | reverse complement strand
CTGAGGGAATGTGATGGTCTGGCCGTTGACCTTGAAGACCACTTCGCCGTCATTTTTCACCAGGAAGGATTTCTTGGTAACGCCGGCAGCAGTGTCGGGGGTGATACGCCAGATGTTCCGGCCGTTTGCGTACATACCGGAGAGAATAAAATCGTCGTTCCAATTGGAAGGCACTTCGATGGCCTTCCGGTCGGCATAGCCGGCCACCCGGGTCAGTTCGTTGAGGATCTCGGAAACCACCTGCTGTTTGTAGTCGTGTTCGGAAGCGTTTTCGGCTTCGCTTTCAATGAAGTAACCGCCGAAGATCACATTCATCAGACCCAAGTGGAAGTATTCTTCCGCGTGGTAGGCTGTACCGGAAGCGGTGCCGGAGTGTTCGTCCTTAAAAGCGCCGTAATGCTGACCGTAGTCATAGGAGGTGGCGTCAACATAAAGAAGGTCGTCTTCCGATGCGGCCATCATATTCTTAAAGGAATTCAGTTCCCACAGCGCATTGTGGAAGGGGCTGTCCTCATAAACCGCGTCGATGTGAGAAACAGGCTTTACATAAGTAGTGTTGCTGTCTGTTTGGGTAACAAACTGGGGCGCGTAGTTATACATATTGTTGGCATTGTGCGTACCGACTTTAACGGTGTTACCGCCTAAGTATACGGCGTAGTTGTTTTCATTGGTGTCCTTCATCCAGCCGTAGCCGTCCAGGTTCTTGTAGTCCATGAAGATGGCATCGGGGAAATGCTCCTGCAAAGGCTCGAATACGGATTCATTCATGTACTGATTCCACAGATTCTGAATGACCACATCCCAGATGCGTCTGGACTGGGCGTACTTATCGCCGGAACTGGGGTGCAGGGAGTACAGTTCGCAGTATGTTTTTTTCACCGCTTCGGGCATGGAGGCCAAAGGTTTGGGGTAGAATTCAAATCCCCGTTCTTCCAGCATAGGGCGAAGTTTCGTCTGATAAGAGGGGTGGTTGACAATGTTGTAATACACTTCGGTCTTGCCCGCCTGAAATTCCCGCTCATACAAATACCAGTAGTAGCCGTCAAGGTATTCCAGGTCAGAATACAGGCCGTCCAGTTTCACACCGATGCGCTTGCACTCGGCAAGGAATTCGTCGGTCCATGACTGCAGTTTTTCTGCGCCATTATCCATAAAGACTACATCTTCCGCCATTTCGCTCAAATAGCGGCGCATAACGACTGCGTAATTGACGATCCGAATACCTTCGGGATATTTATCAAAAGTTTCCTTCAGTTTCGCAGCGATCTCAGGGATGGTGCTTCCGCCGTAATGGACGGTGACGGTTTCCTCATTGCGGGTCGCCCACAAGTAGGGCTTGGACCACAGATTGGGGTATTCCTCCGAATCGACAGACTCCCAGTTGGATAGATAAAACGGAAGTTTGTCCACCTTTTCTGCGTTTACGTCCACCTTACACAGAAATACTGTGGAAATCAGCATTATTGACACTAAGATAAGGGACAAAAACCTTTTCATACACGATACCTCCTGTTTTTGTGTATTTTTCGGTACTAAACAAACATAGCATACAAACAACACAAAGTCAAGAGGAAAAGGGTTAAGATGTTCTCTTAACCCTTAATTTTTTAACATTCCATTTGTTTGCCCAGAAAACCGGCGATGGTCTGGGTGAGTTTTTGGTCCGCTTCGGTCACGGGAGCGCTGTCGTCGTTCATCAGAAGCATTACGCAACCCATCAGATCCCCCTGACTCAAAATGGGGGACGCCACCCCAAGTCGGTATTTTTCCGAGTTGTCGGTGGGCCAGACGGGAGGGTCGCCGGGGTTGTAGCGGTAGTGGACCCGCTGCTGCATCAATTTGTCCAGTTCCGGGGAGTTGGGCTTGTCCATCAGTTCCCGCTTGGGCGCGCCGGACAGGGCGATGATGGTGTCCCGGTCAGCCACCGCAGCGATCCGGCCGGTGCTGTCGCCGATGGACTCGCAGATCTGCAAGGCAAAATCCTGCAGATCCCCCATAGGGGAGTACTTCCGGAAGATCACACCCCCGTCCTTCTCTGTGTAGATCTCCAAGGGGTCGCCTTCACGGATTTTTAAGGTTCTTCTAATCTCTTTGGGAATCACAATACGCCCGAGGTCATCAACACGGCGAACAATTCCTGTTGCTTTCATATATTTTACTCCTTTTCTCTACTCTAAAAATGTGCCAAATACCCAGTATTTATGCGGGTTTTCGGTTTTTTCGTTTTGCTCAAATCAAGCCTCGTTCCATCCAAAAAGTACGACACTACCAAGGTCCTTATCTGGGACGAGTTGTTGTTTTTGTTCTTTGTTAGTATCACACTTTTTGTAGAAATTATGAGTAGAATTTCCAATTGTTTTTAAATTTTAATAAACAAAAGGCACCTCAAACTAATTGAAGTGCCTTCTGCTTGCTACTATTTATTCTTCTATATTTTCTTCGTAAACTGGAATAGTCATATTTTCCAAAGCATTTCGGAGTTGTGGATTGTGAATGACAAAATGAATTGCCGGTGCTTTGTTCTTAGATATGACCACCCATTTTCCTTCGAGGATCCGAATTTGGATGTTTCTAAACGGATAGTTGCTGTTTTGCTTGATAATATAGTTTTCTTG
>JAFQDY010000126.1 GCA_017399325.1 Oscillospiraceae bacterium | reverse complement strand
CGAAGCGCCCAAAGCGCCCAAGGCTGAACCCAAGACCTACGCCCCTGCCGAACCCGGATCTCTGGAAGAGAAGATCGAAGTGTTCCTGAAGGGACTTCTGGAGCATATGGGTTCTGCTGCCGTGCCTCACGCATGGAAAGAGGAAGACAACACCTATATGGTGGAACTGACCGGTGAAGATCTGGGATTCCTGATCGGCCGTCGCGGTGATACGCTGGATGCGCTGCAGCATTTGAGCAACTACACCATCAACAGAGGCATCGAGGGCCACATCCGCATCAATGTGGATGCAGAAGGCTACCGCATGAAGCGGGAAGATTCTCTGCGCCGTTACGCCCGCAAGAAGGCCCCGCAGGTCCTTAAGGCCCGCCGTCGCACCACTTTGGAGCCTATGAATGCATACGAGCGCCATGTGATCCACGCCAGCCTGCAGGATACTGACCGCATTACCACCTATTCCGTCGGCACAGAGCCTAACCGCCGCGTGGTGATCGAATACGAACGCTAAGTGGAAATAAGTATAACAAATCCCCCTTGTACGAAAGTACAAGGGGGTTGTTTTTGCGTATCAGCCCCGCATTAAGCGCTTGCGGGCCAAATTCAGCGGGCCTTCTGTCATCTTGGTGATCCAGGAAAGGCTCTTACCGCAGCCGTAAGCCACGCAGGAGGCGGGGTCATCGGCGATGGTGCAGGGGATGCCGGTGCTTTCCTGAATAAACACATCCATACCGTAAAGTTGGCTGCCGCCGCCGGTCAGCACAATGCCGGTCTCGGCAATGTCACCCACCAGTTCTGCGGAAGAATCTTCAAATACGGATGCGATCTCTTCCAGGATCTGTCTTGCCGGGCGCAGGAGAATTTCGTGCTCCAGCAGTTCCGAAGAAGTGATGGTCAGTTCCCGGGGCAAGCCGGTTCGGGAATCCCGACCCTTGACGGAGATGGAAGATTCATCTCTGCGGCACAGCGCACCCACTTGGATCTTGATGTCTTCTGCGGTGGCCTGGCCGATAATGACCTGATATTTGCGGCGGACATAGCGGGCGATGGCTTCGTCAAAATGGTTGCCTGCCACTTTTACAGAAGATGCGGTCGCCACGCCGTTCATAGACAAAATGGCGATGTTGGTAGTGCCGCCGCCCACATTGATGACCATATGGCCGGTAGGGCCGCTGATGTCCAAACCTGCGCCCAAAGCGGCTGCCAGAGGTTCTTCAATCAGGTATACGCGGCGGGCGCCGGCTTCCAGCGCTGCGTTGATGACTGTGCGTTCCTCGATTTCGGTGATGCCGCTGGGAACACTGATGACAACTCTGGGCTTGGGGGTGAACAGACGGGAGTTGTCCGTTACCCGGAACAGGTGCTGCAGCATTTTTACGGTCATTTCGTGGTCAGAGACAACACCGTCTTTCAGCGGGTGCATAGCCACCACGTTACCGGGGGTACGGCCCAGCATATTCCGTGCGGCAGAACCGACCTGCAGAATTTTGCCGGTGTTCTTATCCACCGCCACTACAGACGGCTCCCGGGCAACGATGCCCTCGTCGTTTTTATAGATCAGCACATTGGAAGTACCCAGGTCTACGCCCAGGTCGTGGGAGAAAAATTGCATAGTATTCACCTACATTTTTTGGTATGGTATTCGGAGACGGCGATCGCTCCGCAATAGACCGCTTTTGCGCCGGCTGCCAGAAGCGTTTTGGCGCATTCGCTGACGGTGGCGCCGGTTGTGATCACATCGTCCAGCAACAAAATGCGCTTTCCACCAATGTTTTCGGGGTGGACAGGTTTGTAAACACCCAGCACATTGGCCCGCCGCCGGTACACATTATTGATGCCGGATTGGGGTGGGGTGTGGCGGAATTTTCGCAAAGTCTTACAGGGCGTCACGCCCAACTCTTTGCCAACTGCGTTCACAAGCAATTCCACTTGGTCATAGCCGCGATGCAGGCGGCGCAGGGGTGAAACAGGCACCCAAGTGAGCAAATCGAAGTCGGTCAGGTTGGCCTCTTGCAGTTTCATAGCAAGAACGCGGCCGTAAACAGACCCGTAACTGCGCTGCCCGGCAAACTTAAACCGCAATATACTTTTCCGAACGGTATCTTTATAATACCATACTGCGGTCCAACCTGCAAGAAAAGAAAACGGAAAATTGGATTTTTCGCAAACCGGCGCGTTTTTCCGGCAATCGTGACAAAAGTCCTGTTCGTCTTTTTGCAGGAATTTATGGCACAGAACGCACCGCGGGGGAAACAGTAACGCAAAAATCCTATGGAACATATTACCTGTCCTTTTGTTGCAAACGGAGTTTCAGGCCGGTGTAACGGCGGCCGGTTTTGGCGTTTTCGGTCATAAGGGAAACGCATTCTTCCCGGCCTGTGATGATCAGTAATTCCCGGGCCCGGGTGATGGCGGTGTAAAGCACACTGCGGCTGAGCAGGTACGGCGAGGCGTTCCACAAAGCCAATATCACCGCCCGATATTATAGGAATAGGTAAACCTTTGATGTTATCTCCAGCTTTTCCCCTCCTCCACACCGTGCGTGCGACTTTCACCGCACACGGCGTTCCATCGTTTCACTTAATATCACTTTAACATCACACAATGTTTCGTTTCAACTCAGAAAATTTTCAGGTTATTAACGGAAGTTCTGCTATTTCTCTGAAATGATTAAGCTTTGAAAGTTGCTTGTCATTCAATTTGAGTAAACTTAAATATCGTGCTATTGTGCCTTCTTTTTTAGCATGTACCAATCGATGTACATCTTCAAGAATAAGCACCAGATTGTTATAACCATCTTTACCACCTTTGGAAATTGGTTTCTTATGGTGGCAATGTATTTCTTCTTGGCTCAAGAATTCTTTGCCCGTTATGGCACATCTTCCTCTTTGGGCCGCAAAGAGTGATACTCGGTTATCGTTATACTCAATTGAGCGGTCTCTTACTGGGTATCTGTATAATTCTCCCAATAAGTGTGCATTACCAAACATTAGATTGTCGTGTTTCCATTTTCGACCATCAGGTGTGTATAGATTGACACTTTTCTTTTTACCTACCGTTTTGCGGTGACTAGCATATGCTATAGGCAAAATATAATGTCCCTTACACTCCATAATCCGTTTACATTTACCATAATTTTTGTAGTCCCCTAATCTCGGGGATAGTGTACATTTCTTTAATGGCTTTAAACGATTATACATCATCATGTACAATGAATTATGAATTTCTTGACAATCTACAATTATATCTGTTGCCATTCTAAAGTAATTATGGATTCCTCTTACTTCCGAATTGTACAACTGTATATTTTCAATTATTTGGTTTTTGTTTCCGCTGTGTTGAATGACTTTGATTTGCTCTTTGAGTGCTTTTTTGGACCGTTCAATGGCTTTTCGGCACATATGGGACGCTATGACGTCTTTTTCGCCTTTTCGCTTCGTTCGAATTTCAATACCTAGGAATTCACCATATTGTTTTCTCAAATTCACAATACGTGTTTTTTCCATTGAAACATTTAATTTCAAACGCTTTTGTAACCATTCAACCACTCCATATAATACTCTTTCCGCTTCCTTTCTGGTAGCACACATTATCCTTACATCATCAGCGTATCGTATGATGTGTAATTCTTTAAGATTGGTTTTTCGCATTTCCCTAAAGGAACTTCCTTTACTGAAAGTTCCATTTTGAGCTATGCCACCTTTCCATTTGTATGCAAGTGGATTTTCACCCCATTGGCTTTCAATATGCCAATCCAATTCATTTAGCACTATATTAGCTAATAGTGGTGATATAATTCCACCTTGCGGTGTACCTTTTGTAGGCGTAATTAAAGTTCTATCAGGCATTAATATTTTTGCCTTCAGTATCTTCTTGATTATACAGAGCAATTGCTTATCTTGAATTCCCATTGTCCACATCTGTCTTATTAACTTTGAATGGTCTACATTATCAAAGAATCCCTCAATATCTAATTCTATCATATAATATAGATTTGAACGATTTATATATCTGTAGACTTCATTCATAGCATTTTCAGCAGAACGCAAGGGACGAAAGCCAAAACTGTTATTGGAAAACTTAGCTTCGCATATGGGTTCAAGTATTTGTAAAATACATTGTTGTATCAATCTATCCCAAATACAAGGTATTCCCAAAGGTCGAGTTTTTCCGTTTGGTTTGGGTATATCTTTTCGTCTAACATTGCGTGGTTGGTAATTGTTCAAGATATTTCGCACTCGATTGCATACTACTTCAGGCTCTAGTTTCTCAATATCTGTAATATTTAGTCCATCAGTTCCTGGGGTTTTACTTCCCGCATTCCTTTTTATGGAACGGTAAGCCATCATAATGTTTGCATCCGAAACGATATGTTTCATTAGTTTGCAAAACACTGTTCCCTTTTTACTTTCACTATACAGATTATCTAACAAGTCCTGTTGGTCATAGTATTCAGCATATCTAAGTTTATTTATTTTTTTCTGCTTAATCTTTTTAACTCTCTGTATCTCAGAGGGAGTTTTTATTGAAAGATGTTCATCCACTGGCTCATCACCTCCATTGTTGAGGTGCCTCTTTTAGGCTTACTCACATCCAATGTTAAGTGATGTTTAGTGAATATTAGTGTAACGACTTGTGGCCATTCCTCCTGCCCTCATTACAAGGGCTATCAACAGTTCGACCACTACTTTTCAGCACCAGTTCGACAGCTTATTTTTCTTCGTCTGTCTATTCTCATTTACGAGAACCTGATACCTTTCCTCGTTCCCTTAATCTTATCTGTACATGTCTCTTTTAGGTCTCTGCTATAGTCCTGTCGGATTCATATGTGCCTACCACATATAAGGTATTTCATAGTAGCAAGATTCTTACTTTACCTCACCGACGTCCCTCTGTGGGGAATCTCCGTGTTTCCACGTTTTGTCAGTTTAGACCCGTACATTCGCAGATTCGTCAGTACGTTAGTACATTCTAACCATGAGAGATTTATAGACCCCCGGCATATCATTTCCCATATCGTTTACTTTAGGCTTTCTTGACAGGTGGGCTCTAGCCACTTGTGTACCAATCTTTACTAACCTATTTCATTGACTTAGGTACTCTTTCTGCCGACTTTACCGAGCTTCTGACTATTTAACTTTCGTTATATATAGCCAGTCGGAGTCTTAGGGATAGTCCTTCAAGAGGGTTGCCCAATCCTTTCGGGATTGGCTCTATCATTTGACTATTCGAATT
>JAFQDY010000125.1 GCA_017399325.1 Oscillospiraceae bacterium | reverse complement strand
GAGCCGACTTGATGCGATTGGTGTTGAATCGGCGGCCGAGCGATGCGGTGTTGGCGTACCTACACTGCAGGACGTTGTAAAGGAACTGCTGAAACCCGGCCGCGATCCCCGTGATGACCTGCCTGCCCCGATCCTGCGCACTGATGTGTTGGAAATAAAGGACTTAAAACCCGGTATGGTTCTTTCCGGAACGGTCCGAAATGTTATTGATTTTGGTGTGTTCGTAGATATTGGCGTCCATCAGGACGGACTGGTTCACATTTCTCAGGTGTGTAACAGAAAACCTCGGCATCCCTCTGAAATCGTTCAGGTGGGTGATGTTGTAAAAGTATCGGTTCTGGATGTGGACGAAAAGCGTAAGCGTATCAGCCTGACAATGAAGAATATTCCCAAGGAATCCTGATATTGGAGCGGTGCGAAAATTGCACCGCTCCTTGTCTGTTGGAGTCATATTTTGCTTGACTTTTTCCAAATAACGTGTATACTGAGTATATAACAAAATACCTATGAAACCTTTCGGAAGGAAACACGACCGAAGGGCAGAGGACTCTCTGGAGAACACATTCAGTTGTGTGCCGAAGGTGCAAGGCGTGAGCCGAATCTCTCAGGCAAACGGACGGAGATGCTACAAATATATTTTTGTGGTGTTAATGTGCAGACGGTCTTCTGAAGATCGTCATTTTTGTTTTTTATTTCACAGAAAGAAGGATTTACTATGCTTGCAAAAACACTTGATTCCATCGGTTTTGTTTCCCAGTTCGACAGTGAAGTTGCCCAGATGATGGGTCGGGAACTGACCCGTCAGCAGGATGGTCTGGAACTGATTGCTTCCGAAAATTTTGCTTCGCCTGCTGTGATCGCAGCTATGGGTTCTATTTTGACAAATAAATATGCTGAGGGTCTGCCCGGAAAGCGTTATTACGGTGGCTGCCAGCATGTTGATGAATTGGAAAGTTTGTGTATTGAACGTGCTAAGGAACTGTTTGGTGCTGAGTTTGCCAATGTGCAGCCTCACTCCGGCGCACAGGCCAATATGGCGGTGGAAATGGCTTTCTTGAATCCCGGTGATACAATGATGGGTATGAGCCTTGCAAATGGCGGACACCTGTCCCACGGCAGCCCCGCTAATATTTCCGGCAAGTATTACAATGTGGTTTCCTACGATGTAAACCATGAAACCGGTTTGATCGATTACGATCAGATCCGGGATATGGCAAAGGCTTGCCAGCCTAAGATGATCATTGCCGGCGCATCTGCTTACCCCAGAGCAATCGACTTCAAGATCTTCGCTGATATTGCACACGAAGTTGGCGCTGTTCTGATGGTGGATATGGCCCACATTGCTGGTCTTGTTGCCGGTGGCGCACACCAGAACCCTGTTCCTTATGCTGACATTGTTACAACCACTACCCACAAGACCCTCCGTGGCCCCCGTGGTGGCTTGATTCTGGCAAAGGAAGAATATGCAAAGAAACTGAATTCTGCCGTATTTCCCGGCACACAGGGCGGCCCCCTGGAGCATGTGATTGCTGCAAAGGCTATCTGCTTTAAGGAGGCAATGGCACCCGAGTTCAAGACCTATGCCGCTAATGTGGTCAGCAACGCAAAGGTGCTGGCAGAGGCTTTGCTGACAGAGGGATTTGATTTGGTTACCGGTGGTACGGACAACCACTTGATGTTGGCCGACCTGCGTCCTATGAACATCACTGGCAAGGAATTGCAGACTCGCTGTGATGCAAACCACATTACTTTGAACAAAAACGCGATCCCCAATGATCCCGAAAAGCCCACAGTTACCAGCGGCGTTCGTATCGGTACGGCTGCTGTCACTACAAGAGGCCTGGGCGCTGAGGAGATGAAGAAGATCGCCCGCTGCATTGCGCTGACTGCCCGCGATTTTGAAGGCACTGCCAAAGAAGTTCACGAAATCGTTGCCGCAATCTGCGAGAAATTCCCGTTGTATAAATAAGGAAAAGGAGCAACCAAAGGGTTGCTCCTTTTTGTTGGCATTCCGAAATTGAAACAATCTACCGATTAGACATAGATATCAACCGAACAGGAAAATCACAACATTTCCTTCCTTTTTTCTGCTACTATGGTATTACAGAAGAAAGGGAGGATCAATTTATGCCGGAAATCAAAACAACTGAACTGACCAAACGGTACGGAAATCTTGTTGCCGTAGACAACTTTGATCTTGAAATCAGGCAGGGGGAACTGCTTGCGCTGCTTGGTGTCAACGGCGCAGGAAAAACGACGGCAATAAAAATGCTT
>JAFQDY010000124.1 GCA_017399325.1 Oscillospiraceae bacterium | reverse complement strand
TGTTGGCAGGAGAAAGAAATACTTCCACGCTGTTGCCGTTGTAAATATCCTTGGAAACAAAGGATTTTGTAAATTCCATATTGTCATCCAGGCACTTGATGCCAAAATACAGATAGTTTTCGCAAGGCAGGATCTTCACGATGGTCTGATTCTTTACCAGTTCGCCACCGTACTGCTTCATTGTTCTGAAACCGGTACCTTCAGGAACTTCATTCCAGACAGGCTCGTCCATACGGCCGTCCAAAACGATGCAATTATCGGGAAAAATCTTTTTGTCCATTCTGCATTTCCTCCTAAGAATACTCTTACTGATTTTGGGAATGGTTTTCCAATTTTTTACCTTTTTTATGATAGCATGTTCAGGTCTTATGTGCAATAAAATTCGGAATAATTGTAAAGAATATATTCCGTTTCATGCAAATAGGTCCTTTTTGAGATACAAAACGGACGGTCAAACTATCGTATCCGGCCGTCCGTTAATTTGGTATTTATGCAAACACTTCCAATTCGTAAAGTTCAATGCGCTCCTGGGGGAATTCAAAGCGGATCGCATCGGGACAAATTGCTTCATTCAAGGTGAATGTTACGCTGAACTCTTCGTTTTCAATGTTTGCAGGTTCTAATTCAATCCATTCGCCGGCTGATCGCGCCTTGATTTGCGCGCCCTCCAGATGCCAGCCACTTAGGACGACCTTACTGAATTTAGGTTTGACTTTTGTCAAGTCCACCTCCACAAACAGGTCTTTGCCCCGCATTTCGCAAGCCAAATTGTCTTTGACTCCGTCGAAAAGTTTGTACATTTTCCAAGCAGTGGATGCGGTAACTTCCAAGTCCGCTTCCCGGCCAAAGAGCAGGCTCTTGTTGTTCTCCCGCTCCGCCTCCAGGCGACCGATCAAGGCAGCCGTCTGCTGGTAGGTGGGCAGGTTCTTGTCCTTCATAGCCCGCGTGCCGATCAATACTTCAAAAGGTTTCAGTGTGAATGTATTATTTGCAAATGTGCGGTTATGACGGAAGTGATACCATGCGCCGGAAACGCCGTCCAATGTTACAATTTGGGGCATTGCGCTCATATTTACCAGCGCAAAGAATGTATCATCACCATATTCATACAAGGCAGCATCCACAAACTCATTGTGCAAAATAGGTTTCCGGTTGCCGAAGAGAATGGGTTTTTCCAGCGCTTCCAAAGAAGCAAACAGATACCGGGTACCTTCGTATAAGCGGGGACGGTCATTGAGGTCATAGTAGGCAAAAGACGATACCGTTTTTGCGCCGTGGTTGAACATCACCCAAGTGTGGCTGAGGATCTCGTCAAAAGTGGGATAATCATGTTCCGGGGTGATATATTTGTAGGCAAAACAAGTGGTGATGAAGCCAAGGCACTTGTCAGGCTGGTTTAGTTGCACAGCCGGATCCAGATAGCCGGGCAACTTATTGACAGGTGTGGTGTAAATGCGGCCGTTTTCCTTGGTATTCTGCGCGCCCAGATAGGGATGGGTCTCCAGCCAATCGCAATAGGGCATATACCAATCCGGGTTGTGGGTGGAGTTTTCCACAACATGGTAGGGGTCTTTTTCGCACAGATACTCGTAGATATTTTTCATATAGATCAACGAAGTATTGTAGTATTCCGGCTCATCCCAAGTGTGATTATAAACGTAATCCTGATTCTTATAGAAAGCAAGAACTTCGTCAATTCTTTTCAGCATTTGCTCGCTGGGCATTCTGTCAAAACAGGCTTCTCCCTGATAAGCGGCGTTGCTGGTCTGGCTGCCAGGGACAAGCGTAAAAGGCTGCGTTGTTCTCCAAGTCACGAATCTGGTTTCGTGCAGGTCGTCGGCTTCGTACTTTCTGCGGAATGCCTCGCCACCGTTATAATAGGTGGCGTACATATTCCGGCGCAGGACAGGCTTGCCATCGACCATCAATCTGCCGTCGGATATCCAGGACATTGTGTGGCCATTGGGCGCAAGGTTGCGCATTGTCTTCTTGATTTCCCAGCCGTCGGTGGCTGCGGTCAAGACAGCCTCTCTTCCCTGCTGAAAATCGGGCGTTTCAAAGGTGAAATTGCCGTCTTTGTCGGGAGTGATAACCTGTGTGGCCATTGCGCCGCCTTCCAATTTTAAGGTAACAGCCTTGCGGGAAACGACTCTGCCAACGATCTTTGAAGAGTCCTGACCGGGGTAGAAATTGGTGCGATACTCGGGCTGCGAAAATTCAATGCGAATGGGCTCGAATGTGGCCGTAACCGGGAAGTAAAATCTGAACACTTCACCATCCGTTTCCCGCTTGAATTCCACGGCAATTTTGTGGCGTTTGAGTTCCGCAACACGGCAAGGCACGGTAAAATTGTTGGTGCCGGCGTCTAATGTTACGGTTGCGGGCTCGGAAAAATCGGAAGCGAATGTATAGGTGTCAGATACAGCGGTGGTTACGGAAACGGTCATAAGTCCCCTATACCCATCTGCAGTGTGTTCGTCCAGATCCAGAGAAACACCGATGAATCGCATATCGTTTCGCAACGGGCGAATGGGCATACCGGTAAGGGTCTCAAAACTGTCGGGGGCAAGGTGGGTCTTATCCACCTGGGCCCAGGAACTGTTTTCGTAGACCGTCGCGCCGGAGTAATGCTTGCGGGGTGTAGGCTGATTGCGAAGCACATTGCACAACCACACATCGCTCCACACCTCATTGGAAGTGTGGTAGAAGGCCGTCAAAGGAAACTGAATCTCAACAGACCAGTAGTCATCGTCCATATGGATCGCGTAGTCCCATTGGGGATTGTATATCTCCTGAAT
>JAFQDY010000123.1 GCA_017399325.1 Oscillospiraceae bacterium | reverse complement strand
TGACGCGGCACGTAAGGAACTGGAAGAATGTATGGCAACTGCGCCCTGTCCCCGTTGTCACGGTGACAGACTTTCTGAAATTGCCCGGGCTGTAACCGTTGGCGGCATCGGTATTATGGATTTCTGCCGTATGAGCATTGCGCAGGCACTTGAATTTGTGGACAACCTGCAGTTAGAGGGCGCTATGGCGGTGATCGCGTCCCAGATCCTGCGGGAGATTCGGGAAAGACTGCGTTTTTTGATGGATGTAGGCCTGCAGTATCTGACATTGTCCCGCGCTGCATCAACACTCTCCGGTGGTGAAAGTCAGCGGATTCGTCTTGCAACGCAAATCGGTTCTTCGCTTATGGGCGTTTTGTATATTTTGGACGAGCCGTCCATCGGTCTGCACCAAAGGGATAACGACAAACTTCTTGGAACATTGAAACACTTGCGGGACCTGGGCAACACGCTGATCGTTGTGGAACACGATGAGGACACTATGCGCGCTGCGGACTACATTGTGGACGTGGGACCCGGCGCGGGAAGTCACGGCGGTGAGATCGTTGCTGCCGGTACGTTGGAAGACATTTGTAACGAACCCCGTTCGGTTACCGGTCAGTATTTGACAGGTGCAAAGAAAATTCCCGTTCCGATAACAAGAAGACCCGGAAACGGCAATTTCCTGACCATACAGGGCGCTTCTGAGAATAACCTGAAAGATATTGATGTCACAATT
Source organism: Oscillospiraceae bacterium (assembly GCA_017399325.1). Taxonomy (GTDB): domain Bacteria; phylum Bacillota; class Clostridia; order Oscillospirales; family Oscillospiraceae; genus Faecousia. The sequence goes on along the minus strand of JAFQDY010000123.1, from coordinate 17,339 downwards.
CCTTTGGGCACATTGACCTGCGTTACCGGCGTATCCGGTTCGGGTAAATCCAGCCTTGTAAATGAAGTGCTGAACAAAACTCTTTTGGGAAAATTAAACCGCGCGCGGGTACGGCCCGGCGCCTGCAAGTGCATTTGCGGTATGGAGCATTTGGATAAGGTGATTGATATCGACCAAAGCCCCATCGGCCGCACACCCAGATCCAATCCCGCCACCTATACCGGTCTTTTTAACGATATTCGTGATTTGTTTGCCTCCACCAATGATGCAAAGATCCGGGGTTACGGACCGGGCCGTTTCTCTTTCAATGTGAAAGGCGGTCGGTGCGAAGCCTGTTGCGGCGATGGCCTTAAGAAGATCGAGATGCACTTTTTGGCAGATGTGTATGTGCCCTGTGAAGTCTGCCGTGGCCTGCGGTACAATCGGGAAACCCTTGAGGTGCAATATAAGGGCAAAAATATTGCGCAGGTGCTGGATATGACGGCGGAAGAAGCCCTCGCATTTTTTGAGAATCTTCCCAAGATACGGAAAAAAGCCCAAACACTTGTGGAGGTGGGCTTGGGATATGTGAAATTGGGTCAGTCCAGTACAACGCTTTCCGGCGGTGAGGCCCAGCGGGTGAAACTGGCCACGGAACTGGCGCGGATGTCTACCGGCAGAACCATCTATATTCTGGATGAGCCTACCACCGGCCTGCACGCAGCCGATGTTCACAAACTGATCGATGTGCTGCAGCAACTGGTGAATGCCGGAAATACGGTTTTGGTGATTGAACACAACCTGGATGTGATTAAAACTGCAGACCATATTATCGATTTAGGACCGGAAGGCGGCGATGAGGGCGGCTATGTTGTGGCAACCGGCACACCGGAAGAAGTTGCCATGGCGCAAGGCAGTTACACCGGCGAATACTTGATGCGGTATTTATAAAAAACCTGCCTGCAAAAGCAGGCAGGAAGAAAATCAGTTAATATCGTTGTATGCGTCCCATGAAAGAATTTCGGAGAATTCCAAAAGCCCTTTATCCCGACCGCCGGCATAATCGCCCATACGAAGAATATTCGAGCGGACAATGTCGGAGTTTTCCTTTACAATGGATATGGTCATAGTAACGCGGGTCTGCGTTTCAGACGGATGGTCAACAAGAACGGTTCCTCCGTGGGCGGTGGCCACATTGCTCACAAGAGTCATACCCAGGCCCAGGCCGTAACGGCTGTCCTCAATGGAGGGTTTCCTGCGGTAACGGTTCCAAAAACTGTGGTCATCGTACACTTGCGAGTGGGTGTTGCACACAGTTAGCGACAATGTGTTTTCGTTATTTGTGAGTTTGACATCAATGGTACTGCCTGCCGTAGAAAATTTCAGGGCATTGGACATCAGATTGTAGATGGCGCGTTCCAGTTTTTCCGGATTTGCAAGGCCGAAAACAGAACGGGGGATACCTGCATAGGCAATGTGGATGCCGATATTCTCAGAGATCGCCTGAACTTTTTCCATGATCTCGTCCACCACAGATGTCAGATCCACCGTTTCCATACCCACTGACTTGAGGCTTTGATAACTGCCCGCATCAGACATGTTGCCGATGATACGCAGCAACTGGAATAGGTTGTGGTTTAACTGACCGGCTTGTTGTGCTGTGTTAGAACCGGTATCATGCAATTGTGACAGCAATTGATCTGCAACCGTCATCACATTGGAAAGCGGGATCCTGAGTTGTTGAGCAGCCAGGGACAATGCTTGTAGTTCACTGTCTTCCGCGTCCTGAGTGATTAGGAAAATATCACATTCCGTTGTGCGTGTTACACTGGCATTCACAGAAATATCACCGGTGCAGATGGAAAGATACAGACATCCGCTTTCGAATTCTTCGTATGCCTGCCGATGCTCGGCCACAAGTTTACCAACATCCATACCCACGCGGATCATATAATTCTCAGATGCGGAATTGGCGGCAACCACCACCCCGCCTTTCACACAGAATGCAGGACGGTCCATCAGTTCCAGCCAAGGGAATTGATGCGCTATAGTTTCCATATTCTTTCTCCTCCTGCTATAGATTGCGCATAATATGCGAAAACTTTCATTTTTAATTTCACTATTTCTATTCTAACGAATTGTTTCCAAAATAGCAAGAAAAATCCACGAATGGAGTGAAAATATGTCGATTCACGAAGGTCATAGAGATCGTTTGAAAAGCAGATTTCGTAACGAAGGACTGGATAACTTCGACGAACTGTATGTTCTGGAGTTATTACTGTTCTACTGTATTCCCAGAAAAGACACAAATCCCATAGCCCATCGTTTACTTGACCGCTTCGGTTCGTTGAATGGCGTGCTGGATGCGACGCCGGAAGAATTGGAAAAAGTGGAGGGCGTGAATAAATCCACGTCCACATTTCTGTCCCTGATCAAACAGGTCGGCCGTTACTATCAGGTAAAAAGCGCGGCACCCGGTGAAATTTTGCGGACCGTTGACCAGTGCGGCAAGTATCTGGTGCCATATTTCTTCGGACGGGATACGGAAACGGTATTTTTGTTGTGTTTGGATGCGAAATGCAAAGTCCTTTGCTGTAAAAAAGTAGGGGAGGGCAGCGTAAATTCCGCCAATGTGCCAGTGCGGCGAGTGGTGGAGATCGCATTGGGTGCAAATGCTACAAGTGTTGTGCTTGCCCATAATCACCCTACGGGCCTGGCGATCCCCTCTGCTGACGATATTCAGACGACCCACCGGATCTCTGCGGCGCTGGATGCCGTGGATATTACACTGGTGGATCACATTGTGGTAAGTCAGGATGATTTTGTGTCGATCGTGCAGTCCCAGTACTATAAGCCGCTTGATATGGCCGGTGTGCAGTAAGGATGGTGCGTTCTTTGGATAAATTTCAGTTGGTATCGGATTTTAAACCATCAGGCGACCAGCCGGAGGCCATCAAAAAACTGGTTCAGGGCGTGGAATACGGCCTGCGAGAGCAGACTCTTTTGGGTGTTACCGGCTCCGGTAAGACTTTTACAATGGCATCGGTCATTGAAAAATTAAACCGTCCCACATTGGTGCTTGCCCACAATAAGACCCTTGCGGCGCAACTTTGCTCGGAATTTCGGGAGTTTTTTCCCAACAATGCGGTTGAGTATTTCATATCCTACTACGATTACTATCAGCCGGAAGCGTATATTGCCCACACGGACACCTATATTGAGAAGGATTCAGCGATCAATGAGGAGATCGACCGCCTGCGCCACAGCGCCACATCGGCGCTTTTTGAACGGCGTGATGTGATCGTGGTGTCCTCTGTCAGTTGCCTGTACGGCCTTGGTGACCCCATCGACTATAAGAGTATGGTCATTTCCTTGCGGGTAGGGCAGACCTATCCTTTGGATGATGTGCTTAGAAAACTGGCAGAGATCCGCTATGAGCGCAACGACATTGACTTTTCCAGAAACAAGTTCCGGGTCCGGGGCGACACGCTGGAAGTTTACCCTGCTTACTGGGCAGGTCGTGCTATCCGTGTGGAATTCTTTGGTGACGAAGTAGACAGGATCTCGGAGATCAACGCAGTTTCCGGCTCGGTGGAACGGTATGTTGACCATGTTGCCATCTATCCCGCCAGCCATTATGTGGCATCCCGTGAGAAAATGGAACGGGCTATGCAGGAGATCCGGAAAGAATGCGACCAACAGGTTACCTACTTCAATGAAAACAACAAACTGCTGGAGGCCCAGCGGATATCACAGCGGACGGCGTATGATCTGGAAATGCTGACGGAGATTGGTTTCTGCACCGGCATCGAAAACTATTCACGGGTCATTCAAGGCCGTGCGCCCGGCACACCGCCGACTACGCTGTTGGACTATTTTCCCGATGATTTTTTGCTTTTTGTGGACGAAAGTCATGTAACGCTGCCCCAATGCCGGGCTATGTACGCAGGTGACAGAAGCCGGAAGGATTCCTTGGTGAACTACGGATTCCGGCTGCCGTCGGCATATGATAATCGCCCCCTAAACTTTGAGGAATTTGATGCCCGGATCAATCAGGCTATCTATGTTTCTGCCACGCCAGCCGAATATGAGAAGACACGTTCCGGACAGATAGTGGAGCAAGTTATCCGTCCGACGGGACTTTTAGATCCTCTGGTGGAGGTAAGACCTATTGATGGACAGATAGATGACCTGATAGGGGAGATCAATAAGCGAACGGCAAAAGACGAGCGCGTGCTGGTTACCACCCTTACAAAGAAGATGGCGGAGGACCTGACGGTTTATCTGCAGAAGGCCGGTATTCGTGTGCGGTATATGCATTCAGACATCGGCGCGATGGAGCGTATGGAGATCATTCGGGATCTGCGTATGGCAAAATTTGATGTTCTGATTGGCATTAATCTGCTGCGTGAGGGTTTGGACTTGCCAGAAGTGAGCCTTGTGGCTATTTTGGATGCAGATAAGGAAGGATTCCTTCGCTCGGAAACCAGCCTGATTCAGACCATTGGCCGGGCAGCCAGAAATGCCGACGGTCTCGTCATTATGTACGCGGATAAAATGACCGATGCAATGGCCGTTGCTATCAAGGAAACGGAACGGCGTCGCATGATCCAGGACGCGTATAATCAGGCAAACGGAATCAAGCCGAAGACGATCATAAAATCTGTCCGGGATCTGATCGAGATTTCTTCTTCTACTGCCGAGCGCAAAGGCCGAAACGGCGTGAAGATGACGAGGGCAGAAAAAGAAAAAGAGATCGCCCGTTTGGAAAAACAGATGAAGGAAGCGGCCCGTATGATGGAATTCGAATATGCGGCTATTCTTCGGGATCAGATCATCGAACTGCGAGGAAAAGAGTAAAAAGGAGGGTGCTTATCGCACCCTCTTTTGCATTTTGTGTTAGCCGGGAACTGTTCCGCGGGAAGAATCCAATACACTTGCTGCATCAAACATTCCTGTAAACCAGTCTGCGTGGTAGGCAAGATTGGAACCGGTTACCAGAATTCTGCCTTGCCGGACATAATCGTTGGTAACGGTTGCCCAGGGCGTACCGTTGTTGCAGAAACCCAGGAAGTAACGGAATCCGGCGTTGCGCAGAAGTTCGTATTTCGCACCGGAGTAAGTCTGGTCGGTGGTAATATCGCCTTGCTGGGCGTAGACAAGAATGTCCAGATCGCCGATAATGGGAGTTGCCTCATTTGCCCAATCCTGCAGATCAACTTCGATCAGGTCCGTTTTATATTCGGCGTAGGAAACATTGTCGTAGGTGTAGAAGGCCATCGTGTAGCCGCGTTCACGCAGAGCAGCGATCAGAACCTTCACATCTTCAATATCCTTGCGATATGCAGCCTCGCCAAAATACTGAGCGGCGCGGGGATGGGTACGGTAGCCGAACAGGCCATTGTAGCCGGTAAGCGCCAGTGTAGCCTTTGCACCCTTATAGGAGAAGTCCGGATGCTGGGCAACAAACTCTTCCAGAATGGGGACTAAATCGTATGCGCCGGTAACAGTACGGCCGTATGAATCTACCATTTGGCAGGTGAATGCATTGCCATCCCAAAGAAGTTTGTTTGCAAAGCCGGCACCGCTGGCATCGGCCAGCCTGTCGCCGTCACTGTCGACCAGATAGTAACAGTAGTTCACATTTGTCTGGGTCAGAACCAGCGGTTTCTTGCCACTGGGCAGGTAAAGATCCTTTGCTTTGTAGGTGACAGAGCCGTCGGTGCTAACCTGTTCCTCAATAAAATCGCTCAACTGAACAAGCACATAACCGTTGTCGTAAAGTTGCTGCAAAATGCCGGAGAATTCTGTGGTGGTGATATAATTCCGGTTGAAAGAGTTACCGTACAGTTCGTTGCTGAAAGTACGGGAGGTATCTGCAATCAGATGCTGGAACGAAAGGTTCACAACCTGACTGGGGTCAGTCCAGGCCACCATATCGCGCTGGGCTGCCTCACAGGCGATGATCTTGTCGTTGATTTCTGTGTATACGCTCAGATCGCCACTAAAACCGTTCATCAGCGCGATAGCCGCTTCGTAGTCGTAAGATTGCATCAGCGCATCTGCCTGGGTCAAGATCATTTGGGCCTCGTTATCCAAACGCGCCTGTTCTTCCTGAACGGAAATGGAGTATGCGATACTTTCTTCCCGAGCGGCTTGTTTCTTCTGCTTGCCTTTGGAAACAGAAGTGGAGATCAGCACAATAATCAGAATAACCGCCGATACAGCGATCAGCGGAGGCAGATAGGACTCCACAAAAATCTGCATCGGACTGCGCTTTTTCCGTCGGGGATTGGCAGAACGCGGTACCGCAACATTGTCAGATCGTGTTGCCTGAGGATTTACAGGTTGAGTCGGGCGGGGTCTGGCGGAATGGGTCGGCTGTAAGATCGCCCGAAGTCGCAATAAGAAATTTGCGATATGACGCATAATGGATCTTGCAATGCGGCGCCACAGAGAAATTTTGCGACGGCGCGGCTTAAAATTTGCAGGACGGTTCAGGCTGGGATTTGTGGGGTGATTTTGTTGATTGTTTTGATTATCCAAACCAATGCCACCTCTTTTCTTCGTTTTTTACTATTATAGTAGAAAATTCGACAAAAAGCAAGAAAAAACGACGCAGACCCATTTTATCTTGAAAAAAGTGTGCCAATGGGTTATGATAAATAAAAGATTTTGAACAGGGGTTTATTATGGAAAAGATTACAAGTTTTACCATTGATCATATTCGGCTGCAGCCGGGTCTTTATGTATCGCGCAAAGACAAAGTGGGCAAGGAAACCGTAACGACCTTTGATTTGCGGCTGACCAGTCCCAACGAAGAACCGGTCATGAATACGGCGGAAATGCATACCATAGAGCATTTGGCGGCTACCTACCTGCGAAATGAGCCCAACTGGAAAGACCGGGTCCTGTATTTTGGCCCTATGGGTTGCCGAACCGGCTTTTATCTGCTGCTGGCCGGCGATTATGTGTCCACCGATGTGAAGGAATTGGTAAAGGATTGTTTCCGTTTTATTGGTGATTTCCAAGGAGAAATCCCGGGTGCTTCCGCGAAAGATTGCGGCAACTATCTGGATATGAACCTGCCTATGGCAAATTACTGGGGCAAAAAGTATGTGCAACTGCTTGAAAATGCAGACGAAAGCCGACTGGTTTACCCGGAATAAAGGAGAAGATCTATGAAATTAGGCATTATTGGCGCGATGGATGTGGAAGTGGCCACATTAAAAGACGCGATGGAAAATAAGGTGGAAAAGACCTTTGCCGGCTCTGTGTATTGTGAAGGCACGCTGGAGAAACTGCCTGTTGTGATCGTCCAATGCGGCATCGGCAAAGTTAATGCGGCTATGTGCGCGCAGGTGCTGTGCGATTGTTTTGGTGTTACCCACATTGTCAACACAGGTATTGCTGGCTCTTTGAACGCAAAATTGGACATTGGCGATTTTGTCATCAGTAATGAGGCTGTTTACCACGATTTTGATGTTACTGCACTGGGGTACACTGTGGGACAGGTTCCCGGTTTGGACGTTCGTGCGTTTCCTGCGGACAAAATGCTGACAGAATTGGCATACAATGTGGCTGACGGCGTTTGCCCCGGTCATGTGCAGATCGGTACGGTTGCTAGCGGCGACCAGTTTGTGTGCAGCAAGGAACAGAAACAGGCGATCGTCGCAAATACAGGTGGTCTGTGTACGGAAATGGAAGGCGCAGCCATTGCCCATACTGCGTGGAAGAACGGCGTGCCCTATGTGGTGATCCGGGCAATTTCCGACAAGGCGGACGACTCTGCTGAGATGGACTATCCCACCTTTGAAGCCATCGCCGCCAAACGTTGCGCTGAGGTGACAAGAGCCATGGCGAAAGCACTGTTACAAAACTAGCATATAAAAGCGCGCGTGCAAAAACTTGCACGCGCGCATATTACTTTTTATATGACTTCAATTAACTTGGCATAATGATCTCTGGAAGACAGTTTTTTATAGTCTCCTTGGATTTTATCACCGATTTTCAACTCCGAAAGAGTAATATCACCGTCTTCTTTGTGGTAATTGCGCACATTGGTTCTGCCATCAGCAATAACCGTATAAGTAAGGGGGAAAACTTCATCATCTTCTATGATGTTATATCCTGCATCGACAGTAAGAATTGTATAACCGTCGCTTTCGCTTATCTGCGTGATTGTTCCGCCAAAATCCATAAAGTTGTCCTGGCAGGACAGATATATTCCGTATATCATAATGGCGCACCAAAGGAGAATGCCGATGGTCTTAAAGACCTTTTTCATAATACCAACTCCTTTAACTGCATTATAGCAAAAGTAGGAAATAAGGTCAACAGGGAGAGGGAGTTATGCATTATTCTTCAGCATCTCAAAGGACTCTTGATTACGCAGTTTATCAAACTGTGGGTCTTCAAGATATTCTTGAAAATCTTTTGTTATTGGAACACCTTCGCTTCCGAACCATTCGCGTGTATCTTCTTCTATGTGGTCGAACAAAGGTGCTGTATATTTGTAGACTCCGGGTTTTGAGAAAACGATAGCATCATATGCTTTTGCATACGATTGCATTTCTGCAAGTAAATCCAGAATATGCCCAGCAGAAATGCTTGGGTCATTTTTCATAATATAATTTATCTTTCTTTTGATGGCGTAATATAGAGTTCCATTGAATTCGATATAATTACTGTCGGGTATCATAACATTAACAATATCTTGCATTAGGTCAGTGTACACAGTAGGCATCAGTGATAGTTCCCAAAGAATGCACTCCAAATAACGACGGATCCGTTTTTGCCTAAATAAAGTTAGTTCATCACCATCCAGAATGTTTTCCAAAACATCTTCACGCGAGGTTGCCGCTTGCTCTGGGAGTAACTCGATATACTTTCTTGCTTCGTCTTTGCGCCCACGCCAGCCAAGCAACTGGGTGATTCCCGATATTGCATATCCTCTGATTGTATCGTTTTTGCAGTTTTTTACAACAGCATCGAATAGTTTGATTGCTTTCTCTTGTTCTGCAACATACCTGTTGTGATCTTCGTGTTCAAAAGAGCGATTAGAAATCACAGAAGCAAGATTGTATAGCCATTCCATATCCCCGGGATATTCTGATACTGCAAGTTCGCATATTCTTTGACGCTCTTCAAAATCTTCTGTCCTAAAGGTGTGTTTGTATGCTTGATTGAGTTCATCATATCGCTTATCAGATTCAACATCGTTAACACCGAGCAACTCGTCGGCTGATATGTGAAAGATTTTTGTGATAGGAATTATCAAGGAAAGATCGGGACTTGATACACCTGTTTCCCATTTTGAAACAGTCTGAAATGTAATATTTAGGAACGATGCAAGTTGCTCTTGTGTCATATGATTCTTTTGACGATATTTCTTTATTTTTTCTCCAATAGATTTCATATCGGTGTTTTCCTTTCATAGATTATTCCGTTCCGGTTCGGTAATATTATTTAAGCAGAAAAGTGCGGGAAAGACAATAACGCAAATTTTGAGACGGACTCGAATTTGAAGTGAATAATCTAAATTTGTTTATATTTTAGAAGGTGTGAGAGGAATTTGAGTTTCTTAACTGTCAGTTAAATGGTGTTTCATATTGTTACCTTGTAAGATTGCTGCTTGTGGTGTATAACATAGTTAGAACACCGGTGATTCAATTCTTTAAAATGAGGTGATGATATGCAACTTTACATTGGTGATAATATCAAACGTCTTCGCAAACAAAGGGGTATTACGCAAGAAACACTTGCAGATCGCATGAATGTCTCAACGGCGGCAGTTTCTAAATGGGAACGAAACGAAACCCTTCCCGACATCAGCATGGTACTTCCGTTGGCATCTTATTTTGGTGTATCTACCGATGAGCTTCTTGGGCTTGATGCGGCCAAAACCGAGGAAAGAATTCAAGAAATACTCAATGAACGGGACAGACTGAGTGCGCTTGGTAAAGAACGCGAGGTTTTTGACCTGATTGTCCATGCCTATCAGGAGTATCCCAACGATTGGCGAATTGTTGAGGAGTATATGTGGAAGCTTAATTATGACCCGAATTGTAAGAACCGATGCGGTGCAGAGGTGCATAAAGTAGAACTGTACCACCTTTGCGAAAGGGTATTGGATGAGTGTACTTTGGATAAAGTTCGCTATTCGGCGCTTTCGATTCTTGGTGGGTTGTACGGGACAGACGGTCTAGATGACAAAATGATTGAGATTGCCAATCGTTTCCCAGGATCTTATGATACCAGAGGAATGCATCTTGCAGATTGTTATGAGGAAGGTTCGCAGGAGTGGTGGAAGCAAGTACGGGAGAACACGGCGGATTATGCAGATATTCTGATGCATCGTATTTACCGGTCTGCCTTGAAAGTGTCTGAACCTTCTGAATCCATCAGAATTATGAAAAAAGCGATCGATTTAATTGAAATGATTTGTGACGAGGAAGATTACGGCTTTTGGAATTACAATTTGGGTGACTTATATGTTCGTATTGCCCACAGAAATGTTCGTATGCATAATTTAGACGAGGCTTTTGAAAATTTCGAAAAAAGCTTTCGTTATTTAAAGGCGTATGACGATCTCCCCAAAGTCTCTAAGCATACATCGTTCCTGATTCGGGGAAATGTATTCGATAAGCGACAGATAAACTCTGGAACGGAGAATAATGCGGTGGCAGAGCACCTTAGTTATCTCCTCGATACCGATTCGTACCGTGAATTGAAGGATACACCGCAAATGCGAGCGCTTATTGCGAAATATAAACCCTTTGCAGGAAAGAAAAAGGATTACTTTAATGAAGAATAAACTATAGTATCAGTCACAATCAGTCACATAAATACCGAAGTCAATAAAAACACCACCCAATGGGTGGTGTTTTTGTTTTGGCGGAGTGAGAGGGATTTGAACCCTCGCGCGCTGTTTAGACGCCTACTCCCTTAGCAGGGGAGCCCCTTCGGCCTCTTGGGTATCACTCCGAATAATAAGAAAAACTATTTCATTGCCAAGCCATTCTATCACGGAGCAGGGGGTTTGTCAAGCATCTTCTGACCTGTTTTAAAAAGATTGCGACATTCTGTCAGCGCAGGTCTTATTTACCTTGTGCCACATAGAATTATTCCATACATTGGAATTTGAGGTGGTACTATGGAACATATAACAAACGAAATCATTCTGCGGGGTTCTTTGCTGGAACTTCCACAATTTTCCCACGAGAATCACGGAAAACGGTTCTGCCGGTTTTATCTGGAGGTGCCGCGGCTTTCCGGCGCGGTGGACACACTTCCCGTGATCGCTGAAGAGGAATTATTTGGACAAATAGACCCAACCGCCGGTCAAATGCTCACAGTTACCGGACAGGTCCGTTCTCACAATCAGCGCAACGATGGCGTTCGGAAGTTGCTGATTTTCGTGTTTGCGTCATCCATCGTGGTTGAGGACGGCGAACCGCTGAATCAAGTAATTTTGGAAGGACCGCTTTGCAGAGAACCCACATTCCGTCTGACGCCTTTGGGCAGAGAGATCTGCGATGCTATGCTTGCCGTCCCCAGAGCCTTTAGACGGGCGGACTATCTGCCCTGTATTCTTTGGGGCAGGATCGCCCAAGAGGTGTCACATTGCCACACAAGGGATGTCATTTGTATTCACGGCCGCTTGCAAAGCCGCATCTACACGAAACTGACGGAAGATGGTCCTGAAGAACGAACCGCCTATGAAATTTCTGCCCTCACCGCAGAAATTATCGAGGAAGACCTCTATTAACAAAGCCGGGCGGTGGGAAATCCCACCGCACCAAAGCCACGCAGGTAAATGACCCGCGATTACATATCATATTATCCCGTAACGGTTTGTCTTGTTCCTGTATTTTTCCTCTTTTCATGGCGAAAAATCTGTGATACAATCAAATAAACGGAGCGTGATACTATGAAGATAAAAGAAAAGGTTTCCGCAATTATAGAGGCGTTACGCCAGCGGTATCCCGATGCGCTTTGCGCGTTGCACTACCAAAAAGACTACGAACTGATGATCGCGGTGCGGCTGTCTGCCCAATGTACCGATGCCCGGGTGAATTTGATAACGCCCGCATTATTTGCCGCTTATCCTACCTTGGAAGATATGGCGGGCGCATCGATTGCCGATGTGGAAGGCTACATACATTCCTGCGGATTTTTCCGTCAAAAGGCAAAGGACATCGTGCAGGCCTGTCAGTTGTTGATTGCGGAACACAACGGCAAAGTGCCGGACACGATGGAAGAACTTTTAAAACTGCCCGGCGTGGGCAGAAAGACGGCAAACTTGCTCCTTGGCGACCTTTATCAAGTACCTGGCAGTGTGGTTTGTGACACCCATTGTATGCGTATCTGCGAGCGCTTGGGCCTGTCAAAAGGCAGAGAACCGGAAAAGGTGGAAAAACAATTGCGAAAAGTCCTGCCACCGGAAGAAAGCAGCGATTTCTGCCACAGGATCGTGCTCTTTGGCAGAGAAGTATGCACCGCCCGGAATCCCAAGTGTGCCCAGTGTCCGTTGGCGCCATTCTGCGATGAAATAAATAAGGGTTAATAAATCCCCCTTGTCCGAATACACTTGGACAAGGGGGGATTTGTTTGGGCAAAAAACTTCCGATCTTCTATAATGCAATGTTGCTGACCGCTGTGAATCTGGTGCTGCGGCTGGTGTCGACTTCTTTTCAGGTCTATTTATCCGGAAGGATCGGTGCGGCAGGTATTGGTCTTTTGCAGTTGGTACTGTCTGTGGGCGGCCTGGCCCTAACTGCCGGAATGGCGGGTATACGGACCGCAACCATGTATTTGACCGCAGAGGAGTTAGGTAAACGCCGGCCGGAAAATGTCCGCTGGGTGTTGTCATCCTGTATGCGGTACTGTCTTTTGTGCAGCGGCGCCATCGCGGTGCTGTTATGCTGCTTTTCTCAAAAAATTGCAGCCGGCTGGATAGGGCAGAGCGAAGTAGCCGGCGTGGTGCGGCTTTTTGCGTTTTTCCTGCCGGTGAATTGCCTGACAGGCGTTATGGTTGGCTATTTCACCGCAGCCAACAGAATCGGGACGCTGGCTGCCGTTGAAGTGGCAGAACAGTTCTGCACATTGGGCTCGACCATCGCGCTTTTGGAGTTGCTGGCCCACGGTGATCCGGTGCGCGCCTGTGGGATCGTTGTGATGTGTAGCGGTTTGGGTGCTTGTTTTACCCTGTTGTGTCTTTTGTATCTGCGCGCAAAGGAAACTGCGCCTGTGGGGGCGCGGATATTGGTGGGGAAAAGGCTCTTTTCCACTGCCGTGCCTCTGGCATTGGCAGATGATTTGAAATCTGGTATATCCACAGTGGAAAATCTGATGGTGCCGAAACGGCTTGCCCTATGCAATAAAATTGCTAATCCGCTGGCGGCATTCGGCGTGGTTTGCGGCATGGTGTTTCCGGTTTTGATGTTTCCGATGGCCATTTTGTACGGTCTTGCGGAACTGCTGATACCGGAACTGGCCCGTTGCGCCGCTGCAGGAAGTCAAAAACGCATCCATTATTTGGCAAAACGGAGTTTGCGGCTTGCCATGCTTTACGGAAGCCTTTTCTGCGGTTTGCTCTTCTTACTTAGCAATGATTTGTGTATCAAATTATACAACAACTACGATGCGGGCGTGTATCTGCGGTGGTTTGCGCTGCTTGCGCCTATGCTATACTGCGATGCCATTACAGATGCAATGATCAAGGGCCTGGGCCAACAGACAGCAAGTGTCCGGTATAATATTCTCACTTCCACAATGGATGTGTTGTTCCTGTTTTTGCTTCTGCCCAAATACGGTATGGAGGGGTATTATTTCAGTTTCCTGGTTACACATGTGATCAATTTTATTTTAAGTGTTCGCAGGTTGTTCAAAATTACCGGAAAACTGATGAATTTACAAACACCGATTCTGGTAGCAATCGCAACGGCAGGATCGATTTTGCTTGCTGGTTTTGTGGCTGCGCCTGTATGCAAAGCCGCCGCATATGTGTTGCTGCTTTTAAGCAGTTTGTATCTGTTTCGGGTAATCAGTCGGGAAGATGGCGCGTGGCTTATTGGCTTGGTTCGTAAGAAAGGACAGTCATAGAACTCAACCTGTGGTTGCGTATGGTAAAACTATTCTGTTATACAAAAGTGCTCACATTCTGCTATAATACAATTACAAAGTACTTTGAAAAACTTTACAGGAGAGATTTGCTATGCTGAAAATTGGTGAAAAGATTAAAGACTTGAGGAAAAAGCAAGATGTTACGCAGGAGAAACTTGCAGCATATCTGAATATTTCCTACCAGGCGATTAGCAAGTGGGAAAACGGAACGGCATTGCCGGATTTAACACTTCTTCCCGGAATCGCAAATTTCTTTGGTGTGTCCACTGATGAACTGCTTGGGATGAATGATGACCACATTGTCGAGGAATTAAAGGCCTATGAGGAAAATTATCACGCAAACAGAAGAAAAGGGAAGACGCATGACAATGTGGCGTTAAGTCGTGAGGTGCTGTCAAAGTATCCCTCTAACTTCCAATGGATGATTAATCTTGCATACTCGTTGATTCAATATAATGACACAGAGGAACATATCACTTATAGCAAGGAGTATGATTTCTTAGGTGAGGCAATTCAACTGTGCGAACGAGTTTTGCAGGACTGTATGGTAGATTCCATCAGACACTCGGCAATACAGATTCTCTGTTACGAGTACCCCAGAGTTGGAAAAAAGGATTTGGCTGTAAAGTTGGTTCAACAAATGCCTGAAGGAATATTGAGCAAGGACGAATTGCTTGTCCACATATATGACGGTGAGGAACAGGTCAAGCAACTGCAGAATAATCTGCTATATATGGTTGAACGGTGTGCTGGAACGATTTGGATGCTGGTTTCTAACGATATTATTGGAAAAGAACTGTCTGCAGACCAAAAAATTGAACTTCTGGATACGGCAAATAACCTGTTTTTTACCATTTTAAAAGATGATGAAGACTTGTTTTACTACAATGTAACACTGTGTCGCAATTATATGAAGATGGCAAAATTTTGGTGCGATTTGGATAAGGGGAGGGAGGCGTTAGATTGCCTGTTTTTAGCTGCGGAATCCGCCAAGAAGTTTGATAGATGGGCGGAATCTTCAGCGCAAACCTATCAATCCGTACTTGTAAACAGATGCAGTATCGACCCGAAACATTTGGGAAAAAACGGGGAATACACAGAGGCGGAACTGATGCTACTAAATCTGGAAAATATAATTTTTGATAAGATAAGAGAAACAGATGAATTCAAACAACTGGTAAATGGGCTACGATAAATTAGCGAGGCAGAGGGTGCGCCCTCTGCCTCGCTAATTTATAGTGCTTTCAGCACTGCTAATATAAATTCCCAAGTGCGCTTTGTGGATGCAATCTCCAAGCGTTCCCGGCTGGTGTGAATGTCCTGCATATTTGGGCCGATGGAAACGCAGTCAAGTCCGGGCAGTTTCTCGGACAGCAAACCGCACTCAAGACCTGCGTGAATGGCGACCACTTCAGGCGCTTTGCCGAACATATCGGAATATACACGCACCATAGTGTCCCGCAGTTTGGAATCTTTTTTGTACTCCCAAGCGGGGTACTGACCGTGGACATCACAAGTTGCGCCGTGGAAGGCGGCAAGTTCGGTTAACTTCTCCAGAAGTTCTTCTTTTTCCTTATTGACGGAACTTCTGACCGCCCAGGTCAGGCTTAATTGCTCGTCAAGTGTTGCGATGCCTAAATTCAAACTGGTCTGTACAAGACCCGTAATGTCCTCGCTCCAGGTTTGCACACCGTTGGGCGCGGCATTCAGCAGAGCGATCACTTTAGAAGAACACTCGGTTGTCAGGGCGTTGCCGCCTAATGCGTCCACATCGTCGCCCCGAATGATTACATTCGGCTCGTCGAACTGTTCCCGAATCTCTTTTTGCAGTGTTTCTGCAATGTCGTTGATGCGCTCAATATACATACCCAGCGCCACCAGCGTTACCTGACAGGAACGGGGGATTGCGTTGTCCTTTGCGCCGCCTTGCAGTTTTGTGATGCATACGGGCATAATGGCCTGAACGCGGCTCAAAAATTCGCCCATTACCTTGTTGGCGTTTGCCCGGTTTTTGTGAATTTCAACGCCGGAGTGGCCACCTTGCAGACCTTCCACTGTCAACCGAACGCAGGGTCCGTAAATGGCTCTCCGCTGGATGGGCATTAACAGATTGGCTCTTGCGCCACCGGCGCAGGAAACTGTGAAAATGCCTTCTTCTTCCGAGTCGATGTTCAACATGGTGTGACCTTTAAGACCGGATAAATCAATGCCTGCCGCGCCGTCCATACCGGTTTCTTCGTCTACTGTAATGATAACTTCCAGTGCCGGATGGGGGATCGTGGGGTCAGCAAGGATCGCCAATGCATAGGCAACGGCAATGCAGTCGTCACCGCCTAGGGTCGTGCCTTTGGCAAACACCCATTTGCCATCGTGAGCAATGTCCAAACCCTCTTTTTCCATATCAATGGGGCAATCGGCATCTTTTTCGCAGACCATATCCATATGTCCCTGAATGATCACAGGGTCGTGGCCCTCGTAACCGGGTGTAGCGTCTGCAAATAGCAGCACATTATTGAGTGTATCCTGCACATAGCGGATATTATGTTCTTTTGCAAAAGATACCAAAAAGTCACTGATCTGCTTGGTATTTCCCGATCCGTGAGGCATAGAGCACAATTTTTCAAAATATGCAAACACAGATTTGGGCTGCAATCCTGCTAATTTAACGGCTTCCATCGTAAATGCTCCTTTTTTGAAAGTACATATACTTTAACACAAAGCCGTTCAAAAGTCCATAAAAAAAGGGGACGCAATGAAATGCGCCCCTAAAAAATTATTTCTTGCGGAAGGACATGCAGTCGGTGCACTGATCCATGGTGGGATTGCCTTCGTGGGTGCCGACCATAATGCGATCCAATGCGCAGTAGTTTTCGTCCTGGCAGTGGTTTGCGCACTGATGAACGGTGCATTCAATGCTCTTGTTTGCTTTGCAGTTCATATCGTTTCCTCCTTTTGTTGTGATGGGATTAGTATGGCATATATTTTCTTTTGTATACGCGCCGATTGTAATTGACATTTAGACCAAAAAACTATATAATATTTGCGGAAAATATGAAGACGGAAATACCGTTTTTACAAAGAAAGGAAAAATTTGCCATGATTTATAGTGCAGAAGTACAGCATATGTGCTCCGTCGGTAAGGGCGCTTACCATGGCCCCGCTCCCATTCCCGAAGAGGGTAAGTGGGTTCAGGCCAAGCAGATCTCCGATATCAGCGGTTTCACCCACGGTAT
>JAFQDY010000122.1 GCA_017399325.1 Oscillospiraceae bacterium | reverse complement strand
GTGGCGACGGTCATTATCACGATGTTCCGGTGCAATGGGACGAATACCTGCCTCTTGAAGCAAACAGTGAATTTTACATTACAACGAACGAAATCGCCGGAACGACTCCGGTGATCGCAAGACGCAACGGCTTGTGCATATTCAATTCTTAATCAATATGGAGGAACAGAACATGGCAAATCAGTTAGACGAACTTAATCCCCAAGTCCGCGAAGAAGGTCTGGACACCAATGTGATCGTAAAGAAAATTCCCGCAGAAGTTGGCGCAGGTTCCAAATTGTTTGAAGTAATGCTGTGGCTTTGCGGCATCATTCCCGGTGTGATCTTTCTGTTTATGAAGATCAGCGCCCAAAAGCACTTCGACCAACTGCAGCAGAAGATTCAGAGAAATGCCTCCCAGATTGACAACTTCCTGGAGCAGCGGGTAATGGTGCTGCAAAACTGCGCCCGATTGCTGGATAAGGCCATCGACCTGGACAAGAGCACCTTTGAAAATATTGCAAAATACAGATCCGGCAACACCGGCGATTCCGACGAGGCCCGCAATGAGATCGGCGGCCAGATCGAAACCATTTCCAGAAACATCAATGTGGCCATTGAAAATTATCCGGATCTGCAGGCCCATCAGCAGATCTCCGATGCCATGCAGCAGAATATGTACCTGCAAAGAGAGATCACCGCGGCAAGAGAACTGTACAACGACACCATCAACGAGTGGAACAAGGACATTTTCGCCTGGCCCACCAAGAAGATCGTGGCCGCCAAAAACGGTTACACAACAAGGATCCCCTTTGCCGCATCCAAAGAGATCAAAGAAAAAGCCAAAGACGTTTTCTTCTGATTCCTGTTTCAAAACCAAATGCCCGCTATGCGAAGCGGGCATTTGCTGTTTTGGTTTAAAATGCCGCAAAATGGATATACTGGAAGCGAGAACCCACAAAAGGCGTCATTGACAACCCTTCGGAATACTGGTATAATCTAGCGGTGAGAAAATGGAGTGAAGCACGCCCGCAACGGGCGTTTTGTTTGCACAAAGGAGGACTTTTGTGGGTTTCGGTGAGTTGTTTTTTCTGGCGGTAGGTTTGAGTATGGACGCCTTTGCGGTGTCTTTGTGCAAGGGCCTTTCCGTGAAAAAGGCAGGCCTGCGGGAAAGCGCCATCTGCGGCGCTTGGTTTGGCGGTTTTCAGGCGCTGATGCCGCTGATCGGTTTCTTTTTGGGCACACTTTTTGCAAAAGCCATCGAAGCCTTTGACCACTGGGTGGCATTCGGTCTGCTTGCCATCATCGGTCTGAATATGCTCAAAGAAGCCTTTTCCAAAGACTGCGACTGCAACGAAAACAACGCAGATCTGTCTTTTAAGACGATGTTTGTGATGGCCATCGCCACCAGTATCGATGCGTTGGCGGTTGGCATTTCTTTGGCCATGGCAGGCAATGTGAACATATGGGTTGCCATTGTACTTATCGGCATAACCACATTCTTGCTGTCCGGCCTGGGTGTGAAGATCGGCAATATTTTTGGAGCCAAATACGAAAAAAAGGCCCAAATGGCAGGCGGTATCATTTTGATGCTGCTGGGCGTCAAGATCCTTGTGGAACATTTAACTGCACGATAAGCCAAATTTGGCTATGATGCCGTAAACCACGGAGGAATCAATATGAAAAAATGGATTGCAATTTTGCTGGCGATCACTATGCTGGGTACACTTTCTGCCTGCAGAAGAAGGAAAACCGCCCATTTGGAGGGAAGTATGCAGGAGAATGCGGACAAGATCCTGCAGGCAAATCCTGTGGAATTTATGGGTGATTTCTTCCCTGTAGATTTGACCGACACATCCGAAGAGGGTGTTTGGGCGCTGAAAAACGCAACGGGTCTGACTTCTGCAGAGGAAATCACCGATGTGGCGGTCTATGAGCCTATGACCGGTTCGCAGGCATTTTCTTTGGTGCTGGTGCGTGTGGCGGAAAATGCCGATGCC
>JAFQDY010000121.1 GCA_017399325.1 Oscillospiraceae bacterium | reverse complement strand
GCCAAGGGAATGAACAAGCCACTGAAAGTGATGATCGTTGGCATTCCCAATGTGGGAAAATCCACGCTGATCAATCAAATTTCCGGTCGCAAGGGCGCAAAGGCAGAAAACCGCCCCGGCGTTACCCGCGGCAAGCAATGGGTAACCGTGAATCCCAGCCTGCTTTTACTTGACACGCCCGGCATCCTGTGGCCCAAGTTTGAAGATCCCAATGTGGGTATGATGCTTGCGTATACCGGTGCTGTAAAAGAGGGCGTGATCGATGTAGAGGAATTGGCAGCCCGTCTTATGGAGTTGCTGCTAAAGTTCTACCCCGAAACATTAAAAGAACGCTATAAGGTGGAAGCAGAGCAGGGGACACCTGGATATATGCTTCTTGAGGCTGCCGGTCAAAAGCGTGGCTATCTGCTTGCAAGAGGCGAGATCCACACAGAGAGAATGGCAAAAGTTCTGCTAGACGAGTATCGCTCCGGAAAACTGGGCCATTTTACATTGGAAATGCCGGAGGAACAACCGTGATCGATATGTGGGAGTTTGAACACAAATATGCAAGCGATGGCTATCGGTTCATTTGCGGTGTTGACGAGGCAGGTCGCGGCCCCTTGGCCGGACCGGTTTGCGCTGCTGCGGTTATCTTGCCGATGGATATTGACATTCCCGGACTCAATGACAGTAAGAAGTTGACCGACAAAAAGCGCAGAGAACTGTTTCCAATTATTTGCGAAAAGGCCATCGCTTATGGCATTGCGTTTGCAGACCACGAGGAAATTGATAAGATCAATATTTTGCAGGCCACTTATCTTGCAATGGAGCGAGCGATCTCAAAGTTGGAGATCAAGCCGGATATGGCCTTGATTGACGGAAACCGCGCGAAGGATTTTGGCTTGCCTTCCCAGACAATTGTTGGAGGCGATGCCAAAAGCGCCAGCATTGCCGCTGCATCAATCTTGGCGAAGGTTACCCGTGATGATCTTATGGTAAAAATAGCCGATCTGTATCCCTCATACGGGTTTGAGGTACATAAAGGTTACGGCACGAAAGCCCATTATGCCGCTTTGTCGGAATACGGCCCCAGTCCGATCCACCGAATTACATTTTTGAAGAAGTTTTATGGGACGAAATAATATTGTTGGTGCATGGGGTGAAACCGTTGCCGCCCAGTATTTACAAAAGAAAAAATATAAGATTTTGGCTTGCGGTTACCGTTGCCGGTACGGCGAGATCGACCTGATCGTTTCCAATCGGGAGTATTTGGTTTTCGTAGAAGTTAAACTGCGTAAAAACGACAAATTTGCCGATGCCAGGGAGTTTGTGGACTACCGCAAACAAAATCGTATTCGTACCACAGCGGAACTGTACCTGTCTCAAAATCCAACGGAACTGCAACCGCGTTTTGATGTGATCGAAATCTACGCGCCCCAGGGTTTTGAGACCAAAAACCCAAGAATATTTCATCTGGAGAGTGCGTTCGAATGAAATTTCCAGTATTTGACCTACATTGCGACACTGCGTTGGCTTTGGCCGGTTTTTATAATTATTCAAAGAATCCTGCAAATTTGCGTAAAAACAATCTGCATATTGATTTAACGCGTGCAAGCACACTTTCCGGATATGCGCAATGCTTTGCTTGTTTCACAACTACATTGCCTGAGTTTCCGCAAAATGTTTCCGTTCCAGATGTATTTGAGCGGGAGTTGACTTCTGTTTTGCGCGAAATTGAAGATAACGGTGATTTAATTCGCCTTGCCTATTCCGCAAAGGAAATTGAGGAAAACAGAGACCTGGGCATTATGTCCGGAATTCTTACGATTGAAGGTCCTGCCGGTTTTGAATTTGACCCGGAGTTGCTCGAAAACCTTTATCAAATCGGATTTCGAATCACAACACTAGGCTGGAATGAACAGAATCCCCTCGCAGGCTCCTGTGTTACCGGAGGCGGTCTGACAGAACAGGGCAGAGAATATGTTCGCCAGGCGCAAAAGGTTGGTATGGTGATTGATGTGAGCCACATAAGCGATGCAGGTTTTTGGGACATAATGGATATAACGCAAAAACCGATTATTGCTTCCCATTCCAACAGCCGCGCCCTTTGTAATGTTCCGAGAAATATTACAGATGAGATGTTTCTTGCGATCTGCAAAACAGGCGGCACAGTGGGTGTCAATATGTACAGGGGTTTTCTAGGGCAGTACGCAACCATCGACACCGTTTGTGACCATATTTTACATTTTTTATCCGTCGCAGGTTCCGATCGGCATATTTCTCTTGGATCTGATTTTGACGGAATGGATTTGCTTCCGAATGGCATTTCAGGCGTTCAGGATTATCAAAAATTAGCAGATAGATTATTATCCCGGGGACTTGACGAACTGTCCGTACATCGAATTTTCTGGGATAACGCATTAGGAGTGATAGATAGATGCTCTATATAAGCACAAGAAATACCGTTGATACTTACACCGCGTATCGCGCATTGCACGAAGGTATTGCGCCTGACGGCGGCAGTTATATTCCGTTCCATTTGCATGTTTTTTCCGGTGCGGAACTGTTAAAAATGCGTGAGAATTCCTGTTCGGATGCAATCGCCGAAATACTGAATCTGTTTTTCGGCCTTCGCTTGACCGGCTTTGATGTGGAGAGTGCCATCGGCAGAACACCCTTTCAGATCGAATCGTTGGGTCAGCGGCTAACGGTTGCAGAGGCTTGGCGAAATCCCAATGGCAACATCCATTATTTGATCAACAATTTGTACAGATTGGCCTGCGGTGAGACATATCACGGTCAGCAACCTGCAGGCTGGGCTTTGGTTGCAATTCAAATCGCTTTGTTGTTTGGTATATATGCGTCTATGGATGTGACGGCAGGTGAAAGATTTGACGTTGCCGTCCCGGTTGGTGATTTTTCAGATGTCGTTGCAGTTTTATATGCAAAATCAATGGGATTGCCCATTGGCCTTACCATCTGTGCATGCAATGAAGACGGTGCGATCTGGGATTTTATTTACAGAGGCCAACTTTCAACAAATGGAACAAACACTTCGTTTGTTGAAATTTTCATTCAAAAACTGTTTGGTGCAGATGCGGCAAAATGCTATGTAAATGCGAGCAGCAAGGGGCAATTCTTCTACATTAACGAATTGCAGCAGCAAACAGTTACCGATTATCTATATGCATCTGTTGTAAGCACAGGGCGGATCGACTCTGTGATTTCCGGTATGTATCAGTCGAATAAGTATTATTTCGACCGCAATGCAGCCCTGTCTTTTGCGGCACTGCAGGACTACCGGGCCCATAACGGACGCAACAGAGAAACACTCATTTTAGCAAAAAAACGAACCAGTTAAAAGGGAGACAATCGATGGCGCTATACGCAATCGGAGACCTGCACCTAAGCCTTTCTGCGCAGAAGCCAATGGACATATTCGGAGGGGCTTGGATAGGGTATATGGAAAAACTAAAAGCGGGCTTTTCCGTCATAAACCCTGAAGATACCACCGTTCTGATGGGTGACCTTTCCTGGGCATTGGATCTGGACAGTGCTCGCGAAGACTTCGCCTGGATCAATGATATCCCCGGAAGAAAGATCATTGTGAAGGGTAATCATGATTATTGGTGGAGCACTGCTGCGAAATTCAAATCTTTTTGCAAAACCAATGGGTTTTCGCAGATGGAAATTTTGAATAACAACCACTTTGCATATGCAGACCTTGCCATTTGCGGTTCCAGAGGTTGGTTTTTTGAAGAAGAACGCAGTAACGATCACGATGAAAAGGTGTTTAAGCGGGAACTGATCCGCTTGGAAGCATCTTTAAAGTCAGCAGGCAACATACCGAAGTTGGTTTTCCTTCATTATCCACCGCGGTATAAAGGATATACCTGCGACGAAATGCTTGAGATCCTGCATCGATATGATGTCAGACAATGTTTCTACGGACATCTCCATGGCGCAAGCCACGGATTGGCCTTGGAAGGGCTATGGGACGGCATTGAATACAAACTTTTATCTGCGGATCGGTTAAACTTTCAGCCATACCGCATAATTTAATAAAAAATGTAAGAAAAGTGTGGACATTTGGCATATTGTTTGTTAAAATAATTCGGATGTAAAAAAAGAACTGATCCATAGTGTATACAGTTCTAAATTTGGGAGGATAGATTATGAATATCAAGAGCAACGAAAGAAACGGAAACAAGACCACGATCGTGGTTGAAATCGATAAGGAACTGATGGAATCCGGCGTTCAGAAAGCATATCTGAAGGCTCGTAAGAACATTATGATTCCCGGCTTCCGTAAGGGCAAAGCACCTCGCAAGATGATCGAGGCTATGTATGGCGCTCATGTTTTCTACGAAGATGGTCTGGAAGAGATTTTCCCTGAGGTTTATGAGTTTGCTGTTGTGAAGCAGGAAGTGAAGGCTATTGGCCGTCCCAGCCTGACTGATATGGACATCAGCGATGATGGTATCGTAACTATCACTATCGCAACCGATGTATACCCTGAAGTAACTTTGGGTGATTACAAGGGTCTGAAGGTCGAAAAGGCAAAGGCAACTGTTACCGACGAGCAGGTTCAGGCTGAACTGGACCGTATGGCAAACAATGTTGCTTCCACCGAAACTGTTGAGCGCACAGCCGAAATGGGTGATACCGCGAACATCGACTTTGAGGGCTTTGATAACGGTGTACCTTTCAACGGCGGTAAGGGCGAGAACTTTGACCTGAAACTGGGTTCCGGTTCTTTTGTTCCCGGCTTTGAGGAGCAGGTCGTAGGTATGGCAGCAGGTGAGGAGAAGGACATTGACATTACCTTCCCTGAGGATTACCATGCCGATCTGGCCGGTAAGGCAGTTGTGTTCCATGTGAAGGTCAACAAGGTTACTGTAACCAACGTTCCCACGCAGGATGATGAGTTTGCAAAGGACGTATCTGAGTTTGAGACTCTGGATGCCCTGAAGGCAGACATTAAGGCTAAGGCATTGGAATCCGCCCAGAAGCAGATCGACTCCGCTTTTGAGCAGGCTTGCGTTGATAAGGCCGCTGAAAATGTTTCTGTTGAAATGCCTGATTCCCTGATCGAGATGGAATTGGACAACCAAATGGAGCGTTTTGGCTACCAGTTGCAGATGAGCGGCTACTCTATGGAACAGTACGCTAAGATGATGGGCGGCGATATGAGCGCTATGCGTAACGCTTTCCGTCCCGCTGCTGAGAAGCAGGCAAAGGCCAATGTAATGCTGGCTAAGATCGTCGAGGTGGAAGAGATCACCGTAACTGACGAGGACATCGCTGCCGAGTACGAATCCATGGCCAAGCAGTACGAGATGGATGTTGAAAAGATCAAGGAAATGGTTCCTGCCGAAGAACTGAAGTCTAGCATCGAGACCCGTAAGGCCGTAAAGGTGATCGTTGATTCTGCTACCGCTGTTGCTCCCAAGAAGCCCAGAAAGAAGCCTGCAAAGAAGGCTGAGACTAAGGTAGAGGAAACTGTCGAAACCGAGACCGAAGCAAAGACTGAGGAATAATTTCCCATATAAATGGTTAGAATGTTTCAAGCCTTGAAAGGAGGCATAACCATGAGTTTAGTACCCTATGTTGTTGAACAGACCAGTCGCGGCGAGCGCAGTTACGACATTTTCTCCCGACTGCTTAACGACCGAATCATTTTCCTGTCAGAAGAAGTGAATGATACCACTGCAAGTCTGATAGTAGCACATCTTCTGTATCTGGAGGCGCAAGATCCGGACAAGGACATTCAGTTCTATATCAACAGTCCCGGCGGCAGTGTGACAGCCGGTATGGCCATTTACGATACCATGCAGTACATTAAGTGCGATGTTGCGACGATTTGCGTTGGTATGGCTGCATCTATGGGCGCGTTTTTGCTCTCTGCCGGTACAAAAGGTAAGCGTATGGCACTGCCTAACTCCGAGATTATGATCCACCAGCCTTCTGCAGGTACGCAGGGTCAGATCACGGATATGGCCATTCATATGAAGCGCTTGGAGACCATCAAGGCCCGTATGAATCGCATTTTGGCTGAAAATACCGGTAAATCTATTGAAGAAGTTACTGACGCCTGCGAGCGCGATAACTTTATGACCTCCGAGGAGGCCAAGGAATTTGGCATCATTGACCGTGTCCTTGAACGGCATTAATAATTAGAAAGGCGGACGTTGTTCATGTCTAAAACAGATGAGCAGTCCATCAGTTGCTCGTTCTGCGGCAAAAGCGAGACGCAAGCGCGGTTGATTGCGGGTCCTGGCGTATACATCTGTAGTGATTGTGTGCAAGCCTGCTGTGATTTGCTGCGCGAAGACGAGCACAGTTCTGAAATACCGCAAAATCTGCCGACACCGGCAGAAATGAAGGCATATATGGACGGTTATATTATCGGCCAGGATGCGGCGAAAATCGCCCTGTCCGTTGCGGTTTATAACCATTATAAGCGAATTTATTTAGCATCCAATTCTGATGTGGAACTACAAAAAAGCAATATTTTGCTCATTGGCCCCACCGGTTCCGGCAAGACCCTCTTTGCCCAGACCTTGGCCAAGATTTTGGACGTTCCCTTTGCCATTGCTGACGCTACAACATTGACCGAAGCAGGCTATGTAGGTGATGACGTGGAGAATATCCTCGTTAGATTACTGCAGGCCGCAGAGTTCGATTTAGAGCGGGCAGAGCGTGGAATTATCTACATTGATGAGATGGATAAGATCGCTCGCAAGAGTGAAAATACATCCATAACCCGTGATGTTTCCGGCGAGGGTGTTCAGCAGGCGTTGCTGAAGATATTAGAGGGAACAGTTGCCAATGTACCCCCTCAGGGCGGCAGAAAGCACCCTCAGCAGGAAACGATCCCTGTTGATACATCGAACATTCTGTTCATTTGCGGCGGTGCATTTGACGGACTGGACAAAATTATTGAAACCAGAACGGATAAATCCGCCATTGGTTTTGATGCGCCGGTGCAAAGCAAAAATGAGCGCGACATTGGCAAATTGCTTTCTCAGGTTCAGCCTCACGATCTGATCAAGTTCGGTATTATTCCCGAGTTGGTCGGTCGTATGCCGGTCATTACAAGCCTGCAAGGCCTGAATCAAGAGGATTTGGTCAGGATCCTTACTGAGCCTAAAAACGCTTTGACCAAGCAATATCAGGCGCTGCTGGCCATGGATAATGTAGAATTGGAATTCCAGGCAAAGGCGCTGGATGCTGTTGCAAAAAAGGCTGTCGACCGTCAGATCGGCGCTCGGGGCTTGCGTGCAGTTATGGAAGAAACTATGACAAAGATCATGTATGTGATCCCTTCGGATCTTTCCATCAAAAAGGTGATTATTACACCGGAATCCGTTGACGGAAAAGAGCCGAAGATCGTGCGGGATAAAACAAAGCCCCGCGAAAAATTGATTGCAAATAAGTGATACCGTAAGAGGGGTAGTATTCTACCCCTTTTTTGGTTTATTCAGGAAGGAGTATGGACATGAGCGATAAATTTGTATCCGGTCGCTTGCCGGTCTTGGCTTTGCGAGGCTTAGCAATTTTCCCTGAGCAGACTGTCCATTTTGATGTTGGTCGTATTAAATCCGCATTGGCATTGGAGTATGCAATGAAACACGACCAAATGTTATTATTGACACCGCAGAAAGATATTCTTGATGACGATCCCGGTTTTAACGAACTGTACACCATAGGAACAGTTTGTAAAATAAAGCAGGTGTTAAAATCAAAAAATGACGATGTTCGCGTGCTGGTAGCCGGTTTGTGCCGGGCAAGAATTGTTATGCCCACGCAGAATGAACCGTACTTGGCAGGTGATGTGGAGGTCGTTGCGGAAACCGTGGTCAAAGAGACTCTTCGAAGCAGAGCACTCTGCCGTGAAGCAACTATGCTTTATAACAGTTACTGCGATTTGGTGGAGCATCCGGCCCATACTGTTCAACTAAAAATTCTGGCATCTGAAAGTTGCGGATACATCGCAGACGCCATTGCGCAAAATTCCGGTATTGACTATCGGGACAAGGCAAAAATGCTTGCTCAGTTGAACCCGGTTCGTCGTTTGGAGCAGACACTGAAGTTGTTGCAGCAAGAGATACAGGTTCTTCATATCGAGGCGGACATTCAGGAAAAGACCCGCGCCAATATGGATCAGGAGCAGCGGGATTACTATCTGCGTGAACAAATGAAATCCATTCGCGAAGAACTTGGCGAAGGCGACGATCTGGCAGAGTTCTCGGAATATGAAAAGAACATTCTTCTTTTGAATTTGCCCGAAGTCTCCGAACAGAAACTTTTGAAAGATCTTCAACGGTTAAAAAAGCAACCATATGGCTCTGCAGAGGCATCTGTGCTTCGTAATTATTTGGATACGGTGCTGGAATTGCCATGGAATATTGCAACGAAAGAACGAATTGATGTTTCTGCAGCTCAGAAGATTCTGGAAAAAGATCATTACGGTCTTAAAAAGGTGAAAGAGCGCATTTTAGAGACCATTGCAGTCCGCCAGGTCGCACCGGAAATGCCACCCCAGATTCTTTGCCTTGTAGGCCCTCCGGGCGTGGGTAAAACATCAATCGCATACTCTGTTGCCAAGAGCCTGAACCGCAAGATGGCACGAATTGCCTTGGGTGGTGTACACGATGAGGCAGATATCCGCGGCCACAGAAAAACCTATGTGGGCGCGATGCCCGGCAGAATCCTCTCGGCGCTCATACAGGCCGGTAGTTCCAATCCCGTTCTTCTTCTCGACGAGGTGGATAAAATGGGTTCTGATTACCGCGGTGACCCCAGCGCGGCACTGCTGGAGGTGCTGGACGGTGAACAGAACAAAACCTATCGGGATCACTACCTTGAGATTCCTTTCGATTTGAGCAATGCGATGTTTATCACCACGGCAAACACACTGGATACCATTCCCAGACCTTTGCTTGACAGAATGGAGATCATCGAACTGGGTTCTTATACGGACGAAGAAAAGTTAATGATCGCGAAAAACCACTTGATTCCCAAGCAACTGTCCAAACACGGTTTAAAGAAAACCCAACTTAAGATCACTGATGACGGCATTCGGGAAATTATCCGTTGCTACACACGGGAGTCCGGCGTTCGCAATCTGGAACGGGCCATTGCTGAAATTTGCAGAAAAGCCGATATGCGGTTTATCTCTGATGCCGATTTGAAGCGCATCACCGTAACCGGTTCAAACACAGAGGCATTCCTTGGTACGAGAAAGTTCCTGCCCGACCGCTTGCCCTATGCTGACCAAGTCGGCTTGGTAACCGGTCTTGCCTGGACATCTGTTGGCGGTGAGACGCTTGAAGTGGAAGTCAATGTAATGGAAGGCACCGGCAAACTGGAATTGACAGGCAACCTGGGCGATGTGATGAAGGAATCTGCCCACGCAGCCCTCAGTTATATTCGCGCAAATTGCCTGAAATTAGGCGTTCCTGCAGATTTTTACAAAACAACGGATATTCATGTGCATTTCCCCGAAGGGGCAGTACCCAAGGATGGTCCTTCTGCCGGTATCGCAGTCTGTACGGCGATGGTTTCAGCATTGACCGGCGTTTCCGTAAGACGGGATATCGCTATGACAGGTGAGATCTCTATCCGCGGCCGTGTTCTGCCCATAGGCGGCCTGAAGGAAAAGACGATGGCTGCTATGCGCCACGGCATTCGTACGGTCATTATTCCTAAGGATAACGAGCCAGACCTGAATGAGATCGACCCGATCGTACGAAAAGCATTGAACTTTGTTACGGCACAATCTGTTGACACAGTTCTTGATACAGCGCTGAACAAAGCAAAGGAAATGATCCCTACAATGATCCCGGAGATCCATGAGGATATGAAAAACATTTCCAGAAACCGCGTGATCCAGCAGTGAGGTAACGTATGAATTTTAATAATGTTGAATTCCTGATCTCTGCTGCGTCACCTAAGGATTTCCCGGGAAATCGCTTGCCTGAGATCGCCTTTGCAGGCAAGTCCAATGTTGGTAAGTCTTCTGTGATCAACCGGATACTAAACCGGAAAAACTTTGCCCGTGTTGGCGACAAACCCGGTAAAACCATCCACGTCAACTATTTCACTATTGATAAATGTTGTTATTTTGTGGACCTTCCGGGATACGGATATGCAAAGGTATCCCAAAAGGAAAAGGAACGCTGGGGCAAATTGATGGAAAATTACTTTTCTGCCCAGCGAATCGACCTTGGTGTTATGATCGTGGATGCCCGGCACGCCCCCACAAATAACGACATTACGATGGCAAACTGGTTTATGGAAAGCGGCTGTCCGTTTGTGGTGGTTGCCAATAAGTTGGACAAACTGAAAAAAAGCGAAATCAAGCCCAACATGGCACGGATCCGTCAGGACCTGGAATTACCGGAGCAATGTCAGGTGATTCCGTTTTCAGCCCAATCCGGTGCAGGCCGCGATGCATTGGTTCGTATGATCTTAGATACCGCGGAAACATAATAATAACCCCACAGACATTTGTCTGTGGGGTTTGCTTTTAGAGTTTTGCCTTGGCCTTTTTCAGCGCATTGGCAAGTTGGTCAGGGCAGGAGGTAGGCTTTGCACCACAATGAATGCCATCGAGTCTGGAGATCGCCTCGTCAATATCCATACCTTCAACCAGTTTGCTGATCCCTTGCAGGTTTCCGTTGCAGCCGCCCATAAATGCCACATTATGGATTTTCCCCTCATCTACATCAAAGAAGATCATTTGAGAACACGTGCCTTTAGTTTTGTATTCGAATTGCATAGTGTATTCCTTTCTGCGTTTGCAAATTTCTTAGGCTATTATAAGATAATTTTCACAATCTTGCAAGTGTGAATTCTTTTGTTTTTCCCGGTTATCCTATGTTGGGAGGGAATGACAATGGAAGAAAAGAAAAATCTGAACGAAGAACAGGACAAGTTGCTGGAATTGGGCGCTGATGTAACAAAAAACAGCAACGGAAGTATCTATACGCTGACAATAATCGGTCAAATTGAGGGCCATCAGGTACTGCCGGAGAATGTAAAAACAACAAAATATGAGCATATTTTGCCGCTTCTGGCAGGTCTTGAAGAGAGCGAAGAGATAGATGGTCTTTTGTTGCTCCTAAACACGGTAGGCGGTGACATCGAAGCCGGCCTTGCCATCGCAGAAATGATCGCCGGTATGAAGAAACCGACAGTTTCGTTGGTGCTTGGTGGTGGACATTCGATCGGCATCCCACTTGCCGTATGTACCAAAAAGTCTTTTATTACCCGCACGGCAAGCATGACTGTTCATCCTGT
>JAFQDY010000120.1 GCA_017399325.1 Oscillospiraceae bacterium | reverse complement strand
CGAAGAATATTTCGCAAATTTGTGATCTTATAAAACGCCCAACACCCATCCGTTTGGATGGGTGTTGGTTTTTATAAAAGGGGGTTCAGATGCCAAAAATGTCAGCAGAGTTTTGATAGAAGATCTTCTGCACATCTTCTTTGGAAAGACCCAGCGTGTTGCAGGCGTTTTTGCAGGAGAGGATCTCTTCGTAAATGAAGAACGTGATCTTGTCCGCTTCCGGGCTGGGGATCTCCCGCATATGGGGGTCAGAGGACACATCGCCCAGACTGCCGGCGGGAATTTCGTTGATATAAAAACCGTTTTCCACAGTCCGGCGGGCCTTCATCCGGAAAATGGGGAAGTCCGTGCCGTAGATGAACCGGTCCGGGCCGTAAAGATCCAGCACTTTTTCCATCACAAACTGGTTGGTGTTGGCGGTGAAGTCCCAAATGGTTCTTTGGGAGTTTTTCAGGTAGTCCAAAGCATCGCCCAAGTCCTCGTTGGAGTACGCTCTGCCCAAGTGGGCCACGATCAACTTGATGTTGGGGTAGTTTTCTTCGATTTCCAGCAGTTGCACATAGTTGACCGGGTCTGCCAATCTGCGGGGTCGGGCGATATGGATCTGCACCACCCAACCGTGCTTGTCAGCCAAAGCCAAATGCTCCTTGGGCAGGAAATCGTAAATGCGGATCTCGTTGCCGGGAATGTAAGAGGGCGCAAACTGCAGATACACCTTCAGCCCCTTGAAACAGGGATTTGCCAGTACGGCTCTTTCCACACTCTCCGCGCTTTGGCTGGGGTGGGAGATGTACAGGGCAGGGAAGTTGTACTTTTCGGCGCTTTGGGCCACATAGGCGTTGTTCTTTTTCAGGTCGATGGTGACCATCGGCTGGCCGTAGAGCACAGAGATCACCTTGTTGTCCGGGAACAGAAGCCGGTTGGTTTCGTTTAAGTCCTCCACAGAATTGTCCTTCGCCACCATATTGGGCCAGGCGCAGGAACGATTGGCGCTATCCTCACAAAAGTGGTTCTGCGCGTCCAGCCAGATATGGGTGTGACAATCGATAAAGGTGGAGGGCAAAAAATCCCGCAGATGTTCTTCATAAAACGCCTTATCATAGGGCAGTACATTCAGAAGCGCCATATTCTCACTCTCCAATGATCATAACCTGCACGGTACGAGTCCTGCCACGGGTCTGATCCCAGTCGATAAAGTGGATGCGGCCGAACTCACCCAGGTCCATCTCGCCGTCCACGGCAACGATGGTCACATTTCTGCCGATGACGGAAGAACGCAGGTGGGCGTCGGTGTTGTGGCAGCCGAAATTGTCCTCGCCGTGTTCCTCGGCAAACACCAGGGCTTTGGGGCCGGGGTGCAGGTACTGACCCTCATAGCGGCAGGTGGGCAGCCATTCCTCGAAAGCGTTGACCAAGTCCTGCTGAAGGGTCTCCAGACCTGTCATGGACATATCGAATGCGCATTCCTGGGTGATCACGGAGCAGGTGGTGTGATGGGAGTAGACCACCACGATGCCGTCTTTCATTTTGGACTGGGCAAAGATCTCCTTCACCTTGTCGGTCACATCGTGGAAAGAAACGGCCCGATGGCGGGATTCCAGTTTAAAAGAAGATTTGTAAACCATATTATGCCTCCTGTTTCTTCAGATCGTCGGCGGCCCGACGGGTGGCGGCGATCATTTCGTCGATCATAGCGACGGGGTCTTTGGCGTTCATAATGCCGGAAGCAGCGCCTGCGGCTTCGCTACCTGCCATAATGAAATCGTAGACCTGCTGGCCGTTGGTGATACCGGCGGCCTGCTCCACCATAATATCGGGATAAATTTCCTTGATGACCCGAATGGAGTCTTTTACATAAGCCATGGGGCTGACACCGTTGCCGCCGCCGATGATCTCGGAGGGTTCCGGGTTGATGATGTCCGGGTGCAGTTGGGCGATGGCCTTGGCTTCAGCCAAAGTGTCAGCGCAGGCAAATACCAGCATATCCAGTTCTCTTGCCCGGTCGATGGTGGCCTTCATCTGGGGCAGGCTCATAGGCTTTTCACAGTGGTTGATCACCACACCCTGGGCGCCTGCGGCTTTTAAGCCTTCCGGCAGAATGTCCGCCATACCGCGGCCGGGACGGAGGGTGTCCATATAAGGGGCAAGGACGATCAGGTGCTTGGTATGCTCACGCACCCGGCGGATCTCAATGGGGGAGCAGATGAACAGCACATCGATGTCGTATTTTTCAGCGGCTTTGTCGGCGGCGATGGCATATTCCAGCAACGTGTCTCCGTATACATAGTTCTTTGTGCCTACCTCAAAGTAGGGCACGCGAATGGTAGGTTTCATAGTCAGCACCTCTTAAATATGTTCTTTATATTGGGCAAACAAAGGAGCGTATGTTTTTGTGGCTTCCTTGTCCGGGAGAATGGTTTCTTCGGAAACGCAAAGGGCCTTATGCCCTTCTTCTGCAGCAGGATACAAACCAGCGCCCACACCTGCCAGAATGGCCGCGCCTACGCAGGCCAAGTCCGGCATCTGGGGGATCCGGACAGGCAGACCGGAGATGTCGCTGAGCAGTTTTCGCCAAACCGGGCTTTTGGAAGCACCCCCTGCCAGAAGCAGACCGGCCTGTCCCGGTTGGGTGGGAAAACGCTCCAGCATAGCAAGAATTTGGAAAACAACGCCTTCCATAACGGCTCTTGCTATATGGAAACGGTCGTGGGAAAGATCCAAACCCGCAAACCGCGCTTTGTTTTGTTTGCCGCCGAAGGGGAAGAAGAACAGGCCTTCTTCCGCGGCTTTGCGGTCTGCAACTTCCCGATTCAGGGTTTCGTAATCCACAGGGTCTGGTTGCGTACCAATGATGTTTTTTCGCAGCCAATCCAAACACACGCCGCCGTGGGACAAAGAGCACAAACAGCCCCACAGACCGGGGACAGCGCTGCGGGATTGGGAAAGACCGGAAAAGTCCGGCTTTTGCTCCATAGCAGTCACCACCCAGGCCGTTCCCGAACCGATGAGAATATCCCCCGGACGGGTAGCGCCTGCGCCTAAGGCCACGGCGTATTGGTCGTGGGCGCCGGCGATCAGCCGAGCATTGGTGGTCAGTCCCAGAAAATCGGCGGCTTGCTGTGTCAGATCGCCAATGACTGCGCCGGAGGGGACAAGAGCAGGCAACCGGCTTTCGTCAATGCCCGCAAAGTCCAAAATGGCCTTGTCGTAGCGGCCTTCCCGCACATCGATCAGTTGATTGATGCCTGCGTTGGAGTAGTCCAAGGCAGCCTTGCCGGTCATTTTGAATGAGAGAAAATCCGGAACGGTCAAAAACAGGGCCGTATTGCAGAAAATATCCGGCAGGTTTTCCTTGACCCAACGGATCTGCATAGCCGGCATACCGGAAAAGAGTGCCCAGCCGGTTTTTTGATACATAGCGTCCGAACCAAATTGGGCAGAAAAGGCTTCCGCTTGCTTTTTACACCGGGAATCGTTCCAAACAAAAGCGGGGGTGAGGGGATGACCGTCTTTGTCTGCGCAGACCAGCGTGCCGCCCTGGGTGGAAACCGACAGGGCCAAGACTTCGTCTTTGCAGCCACGGCTGACTTCCCGGACGGTCTTACCCACGGCTTGCCACCAATCCTCCGGGGATTGCTCCACACGACCTACCTGGGGCGTGGAGATGGCATAATCCTGATAGGCGGTCTTCAGGCAAGCGCCGCTTGCTGCAAACAGCATGGCCTTTGTGCCGGTGGTGCCCACATCAATACCGATCAAATATCGTTCTGACATACCAGTTCTCCTTGCAGAATCACCTTATGTACATTCACCGCATCGTCGATCAGGATCAGGTTTGCCCGTTTGCCTGCTTCAATGCTGCCGATCTCTCCGTCCATACCCAAAAGCCGGGCAGGATTCAAACTGGCGCACCGAATGGCGTGGCACAGGCCGTAACCGGTGTGGGACATCAGATTGCGGCAGGCACTGTCCAAAGTCAGATGGCTGCCTGCAAGATGGCCCTCATAGTCATAGTTCAGGTCAGGGCCGTAAGCAACGCCGTCGGCCTCGTTATTCTTGTAGTCGCCGGATGCGGGCATAGAATCGGTAATGAGAATGATCCGTTCGATACCCTTGGCCCGAATGACCATTTTGATCAGATCGCCGGGCAGGTGAATGCCCTCCTGATCGCAGATCAGTTCTGCGTACATATCCGGGTCATAGAGGGTAAATTCGTCGCAGCCTGCGCCGATGGTCACCTGATTGGGGCCGGGGGCTTTTCCGGAATCACCGTGGTGGGTCTGGAGTTTCAGACCGTATTTTTTGATCTTCCGGCAATCTGCGGCAGTGGCGTGAGAATGGCCCAAAGCGATGATGGCTTCCGGGCAGATCAATTTCAAGTCCTGCAAAAAGCCTTCGATACCCGGTCTTGCAGGACAGACCGACCAGACTTTCGCCAAATCCTTTACATTTTCGATCAGGGGCATATATTCCTCGAAATCAGGATCGCCGCCCCAAAGAATGTGCTTTTGGTCGCTGCCTTCGCCGTTCATATAAGGGCCTTCCATATAAAGACCGGCAATGATCCTGCCGGCACCATCGATGGTGGCAAGGCGGATATTTCTTACGCCGGAAAGGATCTGCTCCAGCGACAGATTGCAATAGAGCGTGGGAAGAATGGTGGTCTCGCCGTGGCGAAGAAAATGCTCCGAGCAGGCTATAGGATCGTCCACAAAAAGGGCGTCTTTGGAGCCGTGGTTGTGAATGTCCACAAGACCGGGAGCGGTGTAAAGCCCTCCGGCATCCAGAATTTTCGCATCTTCCGGAATGACGATATCCTGCCGTTTTCCGGCAGCAACCTCCTCTGCAAACCTCTG
>JAFQDY010000119.1 GCA_017399325.1 Oscillospiraceae bacterium | reverse complement strand
GAGGCCGATTGGCTGGAAAATCTGTTCCAATCCGAAAAGCCCAACAAACAGGCCGCGGCGGATCCTGCCCCGTCTTCCGATCTGGAACTGGAAATGATCATGGCCGAGGTAAAATACGACGGCACTATGCCGATCCTCTCTTCTAAGTCCAACGACGATGCCGTTGCAAAGATCCTGGCGGAAGAAAACAAGAAGTCTGCCCCCGCTGATGCGACGGTTGTTATATCCAATAATGTGGCGTTTGATTTACCTGAAGAACCTGAGATCACAATAGAAGATGCGCCGGTTTCTGCAGAAGAACCGGAGGAAGAAGAACCGAAGGGCCGTCCCAAAAAGGAGAACCGGGAAGGCATTTTCGGTATCCCCCGCATTTTCTCCACTGCTATTTGGATCGGATTGATCTTGGTGATCGGCATTTCGCTGGGTCGCGTTTTGTGGCTTTGTTGCGCAGAAGTGATGGCCTTTGGTAAAGAATCTCAAAAAGTAACCATTACCATCACTGCAGACGACGACATCGAATCTATCTCCAACAAACTGGCCCAGGCCAATCTGATCCGTTATCCCGGTTTGTTTGAATTCTTCGCAAAAGCCACCGGTAAAGACGACAACATCACCCCCGGTACGTTCGCTCTGTATTCTCACTTTGACTACAACGCGATGATCAACGCGATGGTGTCCTACGATACCAGAGAGACGGTGGACATTATGTTCGCTGACGGTATCAACTGCGCCCAGATCTTCAAACTTCTGGAAGATAAGAACGTTTGCACCGTGGCGGAATTGGAAGAATATGCCGCCAACGGCGAACTGTCCGATTACTGGTTCTTGGAGGGTGTTGCCCGCGGCGATAAGTACTGTTTGGAAGGCTATCTGGCGCCCGATACCTACACCTTCTACACCAATGACGAGCCCCGAAGAGTTTTGGAAAAATTCCTCAACGAGTTTGATTCCCGTTTCACCAACATCATGAAGGACGACTTTGCGGCTATGCAGACCGCCTACGCCAATATGCTAAAGCGTAACGGTATGGGCGCTTACGCCAACGAGAATCCTTTGACCCTTCATCAGGTGGTCACGCTGGCTTCCGTTATCCAAAGAGAGGCCGCATCCATCAACGAATGTTATGACATCGCGTCTGTTTTCTACAACAGACTCTCCAACCCTGACCATATGACTATGGGTTCCGATGCTACGGTCTACTATGCCATCGGTGACTATTTCGGCGATGTGGAAGAATTGACCCAATCCCATCTGGATGTAGACAGTCCCTACAACACCAGAAAGAACAAAGGCTTCCCTCCCGGTCCTATTTGTAATATGGACGTTCACTCTCTGTATGCGGCTTTGGAGCCCAATGACACAGACTACTATTTCTTCGTGTATGACCAAGAGGCAGGCGAACACCGTTTTGCAGCAACTTATGCCGAGCACCTTGCCAACATCGCAGAATTGGAGGGCTAATGGCGAAACTTGAATTACTCAGCCCTGCCGGCGATATGGAACGGCTGAAAATGTCTGTTCTGTATGGTGCGGATGCGGTGTATCTGGCAGGCACGGATTTCGGTATGCGTTCATTCGCGGGGAATTTCTCCCCCGACGAACTGCCAAAGGCAGTGGAATTTGCCCACAGCCACGGCGTTAAGGTACACGTCACTGTGAACACTATGCCCCGCAATGAGGAAATCGCAGCCCTCCCCCCCTATTTGGAACAACTGCAAGACGCGCAGGTGGATGCGCTGATTGTGGCGGATATGGGTGCGTTCACTTTGGCGGGCAAATACGCCCCCAAGTGTCAGCGGCATATCTCTACCCAGCAATCCATTGCAAATTATGAATGCGCCCAAGCCTGGTATGACTTAGGCGCAAAGCGTGTGGTTCTGGCCCGGGAACTGAGTCTGGATGAGATCCGCACCATTCGGGAAAAGACCGATAAAGATCTGGAGATTGAAACATTCGGACACGGTGCTATGTGCGTCAGTTACTCCGGCAGGTGTCTGCTCAGCAACTATATGACCGGTC
This sequence comes from Oscillospiraceae bacterium, assembly GCA_017399325.1. Classification (GTDB taxonomy): domain Bacteria; phylum Bacillota; class Clostridia; order Oscillospirales; family Oscillospiraceae; genus Faecousia. Next base: position 2,253 of record JAFQDY010000119.1, on the reverse strand, counting down.
GGGATTCCAATCGGGGTGCCTGCGCCCAACCCTGCCGCTATCAGTATGCGCTGATGGAAGAAAAGCGACCCGGTGAATACTTCCCTGTTTTCGAGGACGAAAAAGGCACATACATTATGAATTCCCGGGATATGTGCACCATCGACCATTTGAAAGACTTGATGGATGCAGGTATTGACTGCATCAAAATTGAGGGGCGGGCAAAATCCGCCTACTACGCCGCGGTGGTTACCGGCGCTTACCGCCACGCCATTGACGATGTGGCCGCAGGACGGGAAATTGACCCCATCTGGCGTGATGAGGTGGAACACGTCAGCCATCGGTACTACTCCACCGGTTTCTATTACGGCTACCCCGGTCAATACACGGAACATTCCCGCTACATACGCCAGTGGCAGGTTTGCGCCATCGTGGAATCCTGTGATGAAAACGGGCTGGCGCTTTGCAGTTTGCGAAACAAGTTTTCTGTAGGTGACGGTCTGGAGGTCGTAGGCCCGGATATACGGCCGTTCCCATTCACCGTCAAGGAAATGAAGACTATGGAAAACGAGCCATTAGACGAGCCAAGAACGCCCCAGATGCAGTTTTATCTGCAACTGCCCAAACCTGTTCCGGCAATGAGCATTCTGCGTAGGAATGTAGATTTATCCCCGAAATAAGCGAAAGAGCGTGTTGCCAGAAGCAACACGCTCTTTTTTATTTTACTGTTTCCTTGACTTTCTCTCTGCTGGAATCCACACCGTGAACAATGGGCTTCCAGGTCTTCGGTTTGTTAAACAAGGCACGAACGTGCAGCGGATACCACGATATCAGGAATAGCGGATAGAGCAAAATGGCTTTCCACTGCTTCATAGGGTTCCGTCTTGCCGTCACACATAAGAACAGCGCCATCAATACGGAACTTCCAGCAAAACCCAGAACAGCCAGTCCCACAATTTTTAAAGCACCGCCGAATGTGGAAGAAAACAGGCCGTACAAAACGGGAACAAGCCCCAATAGTTGCACATAAATCATATTGATATGGCTTGCCAAATCCCATCGCAACCAAGTCGGACGCATGGAAAGCAATCTGCTTGTGTAGCGGTTGGCCACACTTTGGACGCCTGCGCTCCACCGCCAGCGCTGGCGCATAGATACCTTGAAAGACAGCGGCTGCTCATCATAAGTAATCGCATCGGGGACAAAATAAACCTTGTATCCAAGCATTGCGCACTGGGAAGCAAACTCAATGTCCTCTGTCAGCGTAACGGTGTTCCAGCCACCCATTTCCTGCAGCAAGGCATCCGTAACCATAAAGCCCGTACCAACCAATTTGGCACTTAAGTTAAACGGCGCTCTGCCCCGATTATGCAGAATCGTATGGCTTTGGAAATACAAATCATATCCACCGGACACCCAGTTATCATAGGGATTTAATGCATACTGGCGGCTTTTTGCTACTTTAGCGCCTGCGGCAACGGCATCATTCATACGGGATAGAAATTCAGAATCCACAATATTATCCGCGTCAAATACCAAATAGGCATCGTAACTGCCCATAATACAGTCGAGAATTTGGTGCAGCACCTCGCCTTTGGTGGCAACTGGGCCTGTACAGTGCATTACCTTTACGCCTGCGCGTAACGCCGCGCCCTCGGTGTCATCGGTGCAGCTATTGGGAATGACAATAATATCGTAGAGGTCTTTCGGATAATTTTGGGACTGCAAACTCTCGACAATATGGCTGATTACATTTTCTTCGTTTCGGGCGGGAATCAGCACGGCAAATCGGGTTTTGGGAGAAACCACAGGATATTTCTTCCACGGTATGAGAAAGAGAATGCCCATGACGGCCGTATAGCCCATTAATATTTTTACGAGAATTTTCACAATGTCTACAAAAATATCCAACATCAACATATATCATACCTCCCCCCTTCTTTTCATAATATTATACCGCTTTTGCACAGAGAAATAAAGAGAAAAAATTCACATTGTGTCGCATATTGGGCGAAAAAACTCCCCGACATTGGGCAGTGCGCCATAGTGATAAATTGCCTAAAAAGGCGTGGATTTCCTCGATATTGCGTCAAAAATCCTCGCAATCCACAAAGGATTCCTGTGGTTTTTTCCTTATCTCAAGAAAACCCTCATCCTTTTTAGGTGCTATGCAGTTTTGAAGTGGCAACTTTTTTGATTAACAAACAACAAAATTCCCGGAATGCTGACGCATTTCGGGAATTTTTTGTGCGGTTAAGCGAAAAAGGGGCCGTT
>JAFQDY010000009.1 GCA_017399325.1 Oscillospiraceae bacterium | reverse complement strand
ATGCTGAAATTGATATTCATCGGCTGGAAATTTTCCACCCGTTCGTCGCTGATGTAAAGACCCAAAGCGCCGATGGCGGTTTCTTTGGGGAAGTTGGGCAAATCCTTACCCAGCACCTTGGCGGCCATAGAAACACCTGCCAAGACTCCCGATGCGGCGCTTTCCACATAGCCTTCCACGCCGGTCATCTGTCCGGCAAAGGCCACCAGGGGGTTGCGGCGGTCGGCATAGTACTTGTCCAGCAGTTTGGGGCTTTGCAGGAATGTGTTCTGGTGCATCACGCCGTAACGGACAAACTCCGCATTTTTAAGCGCCGGGATCATAGAAAACACCCGCTTTTGCTCACCAAACTTTAAGTGCGTTTGGAAACCCACGATGTTATAGATACTCTTGGCCGCATTGTCCTGCCGCAACTGGACCACCGCGTAAGGCTCTTTGCCTGTCTTGGGATCAGTCAGACCAACCGGCTTCAGCGGGCCGTAGCGCAAAGTGTCCTGACCGCGACGGGCCATCACTTCCACAGGCATACACCCCTCGAAGACCCGCTTATCTTCAAAGCCGTGGACTTCCGCTTCTTCGGCGGTGATCAGTTCGGCGATGAACGCCTCGTACTGGGCCTTATTCATGGCGCAGTTGATATAATCGGGCGTACCACGGTCATAGCGGCTCTGCCACCAGGCCTCGTTCATATCGATGGATTCGGCAGTTACCAAAGGCGCTGCCGCATCGAAAAAGTGCAGATAATCGCTGCCGAAATACTTGCCGATGGCCTTGGACAGGTCGTCGGAGGTCAGCGGTCCTGTGGCAATGATCACCGGGCCTTCCGGCACTTGGGTAATTTCGTCGGCAACCACTGTGATATTGGGATGGCTGCGGATTTTCTCCGTTACCAAATCGGAAAAACCCTGTCTGTCCACCGCAAGGCAGCCGCCGGCTTCCACCCGGGTGGCATCGGCGCAAGCGATGATCAGGCTACCTAACCGACGCATTTCCTCTTTCAAAAGGCCCACTGCGTTTTCAATTTTATCACCGCGCAGGGAGTTGGAACACACCAGTTCCGCAAAGGTGTCTGTGTGGTGGGCCGGGGACTTTTTCAGCGGTTTCATCTCAATAAGCGTGACCTTGATCCCCCGCTGGGCCAGTTGCCAGGCAGCCTCTGTGCCAGCAAGACCTGCGCCAACTACGGTAACATTTGCCATTTACTTGGTCTCCTTGGTTTTTGCGGTCTTTTTGGCCGCCGGTTTCTTTGTAGACTTCTTGGCCGGTTTCTTAGCGTCCTTGGAATTCTCGGCAGATTCGTCTGCATCTTTTTTCTTATAGTATCCCCGCTTGTCTTCCGGCAGGAAGTTTTCGCAGGATTCGTTGATACAGAATGGTTTCATACGGCCACGGCCGGACTTTTTGAACATAGTCTGCCCGCACTTGGGACAATCTTCCGCAGTGGGTACATCCCAGGTCATAAAGCCGCATTCCGCGCCCCGTTCGCAGCCATAGTAAGCATAGCCCCGCTTGGATTTGCGCTTGAGAATGGTGCTGCCGCACTTGGGGCAGCGGCCGGGCATTTTTTCCACGATGGGCTTGGTGCATTTGCACTCCGGGAATCCGGGGCAAGCCAGGAATTTGCCGAATCGGCCGATCTTGACCACCATATTTCTGCCGCAGATGTCGCAAACTTCTTCGGACACTTCATCGGGCACTTTCACCCGCACGCCCTCAAGGGCGGCCTCTGCATCGGTCAGTTCCTTGTGGAAGCCTTCGTAGAACTCGGCAAGCAGGTCTTTCCAGTTCTGATTGCCCTCTTCCACGGCATCCAGACGTGTCTCCATATTGGCGGTGAATTCCACATCGATAATGTCGTTAAACCGCTCCATCATAAGGCCCGTGACCACTTCGCCCAAGGCGGTGGGCTGCAGGCGCTTTTCTACCTTATTCACATATTCCCGGTCCTGAATGGTGGAAATGATGGTCGCATAGGTAGAGGGGCGGCCAATGCCTTTTTCTTCCATAGCCTTAACAAGGCTTGCTTCGTTATAGCGCACAGGCGGTTGGGTGAAGTGCTGCTCCGGCTTCACTTCGGAAGCCGTTGCCTGCTCACCTTCCTGCAGATCGGGCAGGGGTGTGCCCAGTTCTTCACCGTCATCGTCCCGACCTTCTTCGTAAACTGCCAAAAAGCCGGAGAACTTGATGCTCTGATTGGTGGAACGGAACAGATGTCCTGCGCATTCGGTGTCGATGGACACGGTATCATACACGGCGTTTGCCATCTGAGATGCCAGAAAACGGCTCCAAATCAGTTTATAAAGCCGGTACTGCTCCTTGGTCAGGCTCTTTTCGATCCGCTCCGGGTCTAACTCCACATGGGTGGGACGAATGGCTTCGTGCGCATCCTGGGCACCGGACTTGGTCTTGAATGTATGGAAAGAGCCGTAGTAGTACTCTTTGCCGTAGCGGTCCTTGATAAAGTCCGCAGCAGACTTCATAGCCTCGTCGGACAGACGCAGAGAGTCCGTACGCATATAGGTGATCAGACCCAAAGTGCCTTCACCGGGAATGTCAATGCCCTCATACAGTTGCTGGGCGATGGCCATGGTGCGCTTGGGGGTCATATTCAGTTTCCGGGCCGCCTCCTGTTGCAAGGTGGAGGTGGTAAAGGGAGGCGCGGCGGTGCGTTTTTTATCTGCCCGCTTCACGCTGACCACGGAAAACATCTTGTCTTTGATGTCGTTTAAAACTTCCTGAACCTGGGCTTCGCTTTCCAGTTCCCGTTTCTTGCTCTCGCCAAAGTAGCGGGCCATAAAGGCGCCGGGTTTATTTACACGGTTCAGTTTTACATCCAGCGACCAGTACTCCTTGGGTACAAAGGCCCGGATCTCATTTTCTCTGTCCACGATCAGGCGGGTGACCACCGACTGCACTCTGCCGGCAGAAAGACCGCGGCGGACTTTCTTCCACAGCAAAGGAGAGAGTTGGTAACCCACGATCCTGTCCAGCACTCTTCTTGCCTGCTGGGCATCTACCAAGCAGTTATCAATGGCACGGGGATTGGCAATGGCCTCCTGCACCACTTTTTTCGTGATTTCATTAAAAGGCGCCCGCTTGGCTTTCTCATCGGGCAGTTCCAGAAGTTCTTTCAAATGCCACGCAATGGCCTCGCCTTCCCGGTCCGGGTCAGTTGCCAGATACACGGTATCTGCCTTTTTGGCCGCCTTTTTCAGTTCGTCGATCAAGTCGCCCTTGTTGGGCAGGGGGATATACTCCGGCTCAAAGTTGCCTTCGATATCCACGCCCATAGTACTTTTGGGCAAATCCCGCAAATGGCCCATACTGGCCTTGACCATATAGTCCGGCCCTAAATATTTGCCGATGGTTTTTGCCTTAAAAGGCGACTCCACAATCACAAGATTGAAACTCATTGTTTCCTCCGTTAAGGCTGATCGGGTTTTGCTACCTCGCAGCCAAAGTTTATTTTAAACTGATCCGTCCGCCGGGGTGCTTGTAAGCCAAGCCTTTCACCGTCAGCGTTGTGATGGCCGACAGCACCTTTCCCGAAGGCATATCCAGTTTGGCAATCAAATCTGCCGATTCCTGGGGTTGCCGAGTAAGCAACGCCAGAACTGCCTGCTCCGTTTCGTTGAGGGCAGGTTGCTTTTTGCCTAATTCAATATAAGTGGATTTTTCCAAGTTGTCAATGGGTTTTTTCTGACCGTTTTCGCAAATGTCCGGTTTATTCTCCGGAATAACGGGCGTTTGCGCCACTTTTAACGGTGGCTGCTGCCGCTTTTCTTCCTGCCTTTTCACTTTGTCGGGATACAGGGTCTCATACTCCCGCACCACATCCCAGCCGGACAGAACCGGTATGGCGCCGTCTTGCAGCAGGGCGTTGCTGCCTGCGTGGCTGGGGGTATTGATATTGCCCGGAACCACAAATACATCTCTACCCTGTTCCAACGCGGCTCTGGCAGTGATCAACGCGCCGCTTTTTTCCGGCGCTTCCACCACCAGTACACCGTTGCTGATGCCGCTGATAATGCGGTTTCTTGCAGGGAAATACCAAGGTTCGGGTGTGGTCCCCGGGGCGTATTCAGAAATCAGGCAGCCGTTTTCCTCCAGATCCGAAAAGAATTTCCGGTTAGACCGGGGATAGGCAATGTCCACGCCGCAGCCCAGCACGCCTACCACAGGGAATCCTGCATCATATGCGCCTTTCATGGCCTCGGTATCCACACCGGCTGCGCCGCCGGAAATCACAAGACCGCCGCAACGGGCGATCTGGCTGCCCAACAAGTAGGCCGTCTGCAACCCGTAAGTGGTGGCTTTCCGCGTGCCTACCACGCCAATGGCAGGCACTTCGTCCCAACGGGGCAGGATACCTTTATAATAAAGAACCACCGGCGCATCTGCCGTATTGCGGAGTCTGCCGGGATAGGCTATGTCCGCCAAAGGCAAAATGCCGATGTTCTTCTTATTACAGGCGCGAAGGATCTGCTGGGCTTTTTGCAGATCCCTGTTCTGCAAAGCCTTTTGGATCTTCTCCGAAAGGCCCTTTGCCGCCAATGCCGCTTCACTGCAGCCGTATAATTCTTCAGGGTCTTGAAAATGTTCCAAAAGCCGCCGTTTTTGCAGCGGTGTGATACCGGTAAGTTCGGCAAACCAAATCCAATGAATGAGCATTTTCGCAACCCTTTCTCTTTCTACTGTTTCATTTGCCACATCACAATGGCTGCGGCGATGGCCGCATTCAAAGACTCGCAATTGGGGTTCATAGGAATGATCAGCGCTTGCCCGGCGCTGTTCAGGATCTCCTGCCGTACCCCTTGTCCCTCACTGCCGATGACCACCGCCAGTTTGTTTAAGGGCGCTTGGCGCAGATCCAGCGCCGCATCTGTCAGCGCCGTTACGCCAATGGGAATACCTGCATCCTGGCAGGCTTTCTGCGCCTCGGCCCAAGTGGTCTGCGCCACATTCATACGGAACACCGCGCCCATACTGGAACGCACCACCTTATGGCTATAGGGATCTACGCACCCCTCCATCAGGGCAACGGGGATCTGTAAGGCATCGGCGGTTCGTAAGATCGTACCCAGATTTCCCGGATCCTGAATGCCGTCCAAAAGGAGCATGCCCGGCTGGGGTGCAAAAGGTTTGGGTTCGGGTAACCGGCAAAGAAACAGTGCCCCTTGTGGCGTCTGCATAGGTGAAATCGATGCCATCACATCTTCCGGCACGGTCACTGTGCGGACGCCTTCCGGTACTTCCGCTTCCACGCCTTCGGACAAGATCACCGTGTCAAGACCCGGCCACCAGCGGACGGCTTCCTGCAGGAGTTTCACGCCGTCGGACACAAAAAGGCCCGACGCCTCTCTTGCTTTTCGGGAACTGAGCAATTTCTTTACCTGCTGCAGCAGTGGATTTTTTCTGGAAGTAATCAATTCTCTCATAATTTCTGCACGGATTGCAATGCGTCCGTGTCCCCCAATACGACCATAACATCTCCGGGCAGGATCTCGTAATCCGCGCCGGGAGATACATTGATATGTTTGCCTTGCTTGACGGCAATGATATTCACGCCCAGTTTTGCCCGCACATTCAGATTCTTCAGGCTTTTGCCGATCCACCCGGCAGGGGCAGGCACTTCAATAATGCCGTGTTCGTCGGACAGTTCAATGTATTCCAGCACATTGGGGCTGGAGAGGTTTCTTGCCAGGCGGAAACCCTGTTCCTGCTCCGGGATCAGCACTTTGTTGGCGCCCAGTTTCAAAAGCACCTGACGGTGGACTTCGTCATAGGCTTTGCATACCACATAGGGAACGCCCAGTTCCTTCAAATTCATAGTGGCCAGCACCGAATCGCCCAAACTGTTGCCAATTGCCACGATGGCGCAGTCAAATTCGGAAACGCCCAAGGCTTTGAGCACTTCTTTATCTCTGACATCGCCTACCACCGCTTGGGTCACTTCGTTGCTGATCTGCTGTACCAAATCCCCGTTGTGGTCGATAGCCAGCACTTCGCCACCCAGTTCATAGAGTCTTCTGGCGGTTTCACTACCAAACCTGCCCAGTCCTACTACAATATATGATTTCATCCGTATCCTCCTAACCGATCAATAAGTTCGTATCTGCATAGCGGAAGCGGTCTTCCGCTTTATTTCCCATTAAGAATCCCAAACTGATGGTCAGTACGCCCACCCGTCCGAAATACATAAATGCAATCAGCATGATCTTTGCAGCCAATCCCAGCAGGGGTGTAACACCTGCTGTCACTCCTACCGTGGCCAAAGCCGACACCGTCTCATACAGTCCGTCGATAAAGGAAACCGTCGGGTTCGTGACGCAGATGAAGCAGCCGCCAAAGAACAGCAGCGCTACCATAATAAAGAAAATGGTCATTGCATCGATGGCTTTGTTTTGAGGAATGGTTCTGGAAAATGCGTGTACGGTGGCTCTGCCCCGTGCCTTAGCCCAGATAAACAGCAGTAGCACCACGAACGTTACCGTCTTTAAACCGCCTGCCGTAGAGCCTGAAGAGCCGCCAATAAGCATCACGATCATGGACACTGCTTTTGTGCTTTCGGTCAGTTGCCCCTGGTCCACGGACACAAAGCCAGCGGTCCGCAATGTAACGGTTTGGAAAAATGCGTTAAGGATCTTCTGCCATATGGGCATATTCCCCAATGTTGCAGGGTTGTTCCACTCCAAAAGCAGGATCAGGCCTGTGCCCAGCAAAATGATGACCGTGGTTGCGATCAGCACCAGTTTGGTATAGACGCTGCATTTTTTCAGACTTCGTGTACGGACGATCTCCTCCCACACGAAGAAACCCAAGCCACCCACCGTGATGAGCGCCATTAAGGTAATAAGGACTATGGGGTCATCATTGAAAGGGATCAAACTCTGCCCCGGTGCGATGGCGCCAAAAATGTCAAATCCTGCGTTGCAAAAACCGGAAATCGCGTGGAAAACGCCCCAAATCACCGCTTTTCGCAGGCCGTATTCCGGTAAGAACCGGAACATCAGCACCAACGCGCCTGTCAGTTGCACACCCAAAGAGCCGAAGATCACAACTTTCTGCAGGCGAACCACATCCCGCATATCGTTCAAACTCATAGCCTGGGCCATGACCATCCGCTGCTTTAAGCCAACTTTTTTCCGCAGAGCGAATACAACCACCGCGGCGGCAGACATAAAGCCCAAACCACCCACTTCGATCAGAAGCAAAATCACCGCCTGTCCGAATCCGCTGAACTGGCTCCAGGTATCAAAGAGCACAAGGCCCGTTACGCAGGTGGCAGAGGTAGCAGTAAACAGTGCCGGAAACACACCGCAGGAAACACCTGACCGGGAACTGACCGGCAACGCCAGCAAGACCGTTCCCAGCAGAATAATTGCCGCAAACACCAGCGCAATGATCTGGGTCGTCTGCAGTTGGGCTTTTCGTTTTCTGGCAAACATACGACCCCTCCTTCCAAAGTTTTCTTTATTATATACCAAATCTATCCTTCTTTGCAAGAATGTTTTGAAACAACATAAAAGTACAAGGAAGAGTGTCGCAACACTCTTCCTTGTTTTTACTTCAGGCTTGCGCTGTTATTCAAAATCGACGCGCTGTAGGCAAAGAGCACATCCTGGCCGTTAAATTCCACATTTTCTGCCAGCAGATCCAATCGGATATACCGAATATCCACCACCGTCACCTTCCCATACTCCCGCAAAAGCAGCGGCACCAGGCAGCTGCCGAAAGAATCCCGGAAAACGATCAGTTCCCTATCCGACTCAGCGTTTGGATTCTCAATGGTCAGAAGCGCCTGCGCCCCGGAGAGGAACACATCGTAAGGGTCATAGCCGCTTAACTTCTCCAGATCGTAAATGCCTGTGTAGGTCTTGGTTTCGTGGTTGTACACCCGGCAGGCATTCAGCATTTCGCTTTCCAGCAAGTACAGATCCTCTCCGTCCAGCGGTAGCGCCGACTGTCCGTAATATACCCCGCGGAAGGAATCGCTTGCCAAACTCTCCGTAAAGGCTTGGGGGTCCGGTGGTGCGGCGTTCATAGCCACGCACAGTTTGGCCGCCACAGGCAGGATCATTTCCTGCCGCCAATGGGAGTCGGTTTTATAATAACAGGAAATATCCAGCGCTTTCGTAATATCCACCGTCTGGGCCCATGGCATACCTGCATTTACTTTTTGAAACAGTGTTTCATAGTCCATTGCGGGGTAGCCGTTTTCTTCCGCCAGATAGAAGTTTTTATCGGGGATCACAGTCATATACACTTTGCTGCCTGTGTCTTTCAGATAAGTTTCATAGATGGTAGTAAACCGATTGATGGCATATTGGACGGAAGTTTCATTCAGCGGAAAATCCAGTTTTGCTACGTGGCCGTCTTCCGTATAGATGCCGTTATTGTCCTGATAGTCCAAAATGTGATAGGACCAAAGGGCTTTCAGGCTGCGGAAGTTGTCCCGCAAAGGAAACTGGTCCAGGCAGTAGGTTTCAAACTGCCCCATAAAACTGCCGTTTTGCAGGTCGTTCCAGGTGATTTGGGGCATCTGCTGCAAAGGTCTTCGCTCTGCCTGGGAGACGGTTTTCTTCGGAGCAAACCAGGCAAAGGCCGCCAGCCCCGCCCACAGAGCGATCACAAGAATACCGGAGACGGTACGAATGGTTCGTTTCATTTTCACCCCTCCTTAAAAACGGAAATAGAGGAACGGACTAAACGAACCGTCCACAAGGTAAGCCGTACAAACCAGCAAAAGCGCGATCAGCACAAACAGTTCCAATATCGCGCCCGAGCGGGTGCGGGAAACGCGCTCCCCTGCCCATTTTGCCAAGGGGGTGGCACCCAGAATGCCAACGCCGAACAAAATGGCGAAACTTTTTAAATAATACAGGGTTTCCCCGGTAACGACAGGCAAATTCCCAAAGCCAAACATACTCTGCAAGTCGCTGCCTGCCTGAGAGAGGCCGTCTGCGTTAAAGATCACGAAACTGACGCAGATCAGCAGCAGCACATAGCCGTGTTTCAGCACGCCGGGGAGTTTTTGCAAGGCGGGGATCCACTTTTCGATCAAAAGTACCGCCGCAAACAGAAGTCCCCACAAAACGAAGTTCCAGGCTGCCCCGTGCCACAGACCTGTCAGCAGCCATACGGTCAGAATGTTCCATACCCAACGAAGGGGTTTTACCCGGTTGCCGCCCATAGGAATGTACACATAGTCCCGAAACCAACTGCCCAGGCTGATGTGCCACCGCCGCCAGAACTCCGTAATGCTTTTGGAAATATAGGGGTAACGGAAGTTCTCGGGGAAGTGAAATCCGAATATCCTGCCAAGGCCGATTGCCATATCAGAATAACCGGAAAAGTCAAAATATATGCTCAGCATAAAGGCGATGGCATACATCCAGTAAAACAGGACCGAGGGGTTTTGGCTCTCCCGGAACAGTTTGATCAGCAAGGCAAACTGGTCTGCGATCAAGATCTTTTTGCCAAGTCCCAGCAAAAACCGCCGGATACCGGAAAGGATGTCCTCCCAATTATGGACGCGGTTTTCCAGTTCCCGGTTCACATCCACATAACGGACGATCGGGCCTGCGATCAGTTGGGGAAACAATGTCACATAGGTGGCAAAATGGATGATGTTCTTCTGGGCAGGCACATTGTTCCGGTACACATCGATGGTGTAACTGAGACTTTGGAATGTGTAGAAACTGATGCCGATGGGCAGCGCCAAACGCAGCAACGGAACGCTCAGGCCCGTTACCTTGTTAAAACTGCCGATGAAGAAATCCGCATACTTAAAAATCGCCAAAAAGCCAACGCCAGCCAAAGCCGACAGGATCAGCCAGAATCTTCTCCACGGTTTTAATTTTGCCTTTCCGATGGCCAGGCCGCAGATATAGAAAACGACAATTGTGACTGCCATTAAAACCACGAATTTCGGTTCACCCCAGGCATAGAACACCAGGCTGAAAAGGAGAAGAACCGTATTCTTCAGGCTTTTGGGCGCTAAGAAGTAGCAGGCCATCACAGCCGGCAGAAAGTAATATAAAAATGGGATACCGGAAAAAAGCATATTTATCCCCCTTGGAAAATGGGCAGCGGTGTACCCACTGCCCATTGATTTTACCGTTTAAATTTCAAAGTCCAGTTTGCCGCCACAGACGGATTTGAAGGCATCCACATAAGACTGGGCGGTCTTGCCCAACTGGGAGTCCAGCATAATGAACATAACCGTGTCCCCGTAGCCGGCGGCTTTCACCTGATCTGCCCGGACGCAGATCCATTTGGCAGGGTCAATGTT
>JAFQDY010000008.1 GCA_017399325.1 Oscillospiraceae bacterium | reverse complement strand
ATCGTCATACACATCTGCAATGGAATGAATATGCGCGCCGATCCGGATACCGATCCTCTCCAGCCACTGCTTACACAGACCGCCTGCGATACAAACAGGCGCGGTCAGACGACCGGAGAAATGGCCGCCGCCGGCAACATCCTGAAAGCCTTTGTATTTCATTTGTGCAGGGAAGTCGGCGTGTCCCGGACGGGGACAATCCTTCAGATTCGCGTAATCGCCGGAACGGGTATTGGCGTTATGAATGATGGCGGCGATCGGTGCGCCGCAGGTATATCCGTCTATGATTCCGGACAGAAATTCCGGAATATCTGCTTCTATTCTTGCAGTAGAATAACTGTCCCGACCGGGTGCTCGTCGTTCCAAAAAGGCTTGTAACGCATCAAAATCCACAGGAAGTCCGGCCGGAATGCCGTCCAGGATCATACCGATAGCAGGACCGTGAGATTGCCCGAAAACGGAAAGATTCAATTTTTCACCGTATGTACTGCTCATATTGACCTCCTAATTCTTGATACACCTGCCAAAATGCAGGATAGGATTTGTTGACACATTCTGCGCCCAGAATAGTAACCGGTCCGGTTGCCACGGTTGCAGCAATGGCTGCAGCCATTGCGATCCGGTGATCGCCGACGGCATCGATGGTGCAGCATTGATAATTGCCGGGGCAAATCGTCAGTGTATTTTCTGTTGCGATCGCAGAAGCGCCCAGTTGATTCAGCATAGCAACAACTGTGGCCACTCTGTCCGATTCTTTCAGCCGCAGACGGGAAATATCTGTAAATTCAGCACCGTATTTTGCACCAAAACAGACAGCCAAAACAGGAACCAGATCGGGGAAATCCGCAACAGACAGATTCTGCACGGTTTCCCGCTTAACAAGTTCTGCCACGACCTTATCGCCTTGGGGTGAATCTGCACGCAAATTCTTGAGTTCTATGTTGCTACCCAATGCGTTTGCAACAACAAAGAAGGCTGCATTGCTCCAATCTCCCTCAACATTGACAACGCCGGGGGAGTGGAACGGATAACTACCTTGGACACAGAAACCGTCCGTTTTAACACCGAATGTCTTCAGCGCCTGTTGTGTCATTTCCACATAGGGTTTTGACTCCAATTTGCCGGTAACTGTAATGTTTGAGGGCGCGTCCAACAGAGCTGCGGCAAACAGTAATCCGGAAATGAACTGACTGGAAACATTACCTGCAATGGAAAATTCGCCGGTCTGCAATTTACCGCAAGTATGAACGGTGTTTTCGGTAGGTCTTGACAGCCGACAACCCATTCGCTCCAGTTCTTCCCATAACGGTGATAAGGGGCGATAGGGTAGTCTGCCATGGAGCTGAAAGGTGGTTTCCACACCAAGCGCGCAAACCACAGGCAACAGAAATCTTAAGGTCGAGCCGCTTTCACCGCAATCCAAAACTGCTGATGGAGGGAAATCATTTGCAGGAACTACCTGGTATCCCGCATCTGTGCGGCAAACTTTTGCGCCAAGTGCGTTCAGACAACGGGCCGTGGCTTCAATATCGTCATTGGTTTGCGCACATTCCAAGAAAGTGGGCGCGTTTGCAAATGCGGCACAAATCAGGAGTCGGTGCGCTTGGGATTTGGAAGGGATCGCGGTAACCTTTCCGGAAAGTTTACCGGGATACAGGGTAATGTCCATTTTACAGACCTTCTTCAATAAAGGATTTCAGTTCCAATACATTTGTGGGAACGATGGCGCAATTGCCGATGGTTGTTGGAACGATCAAATTTACTGTGCCGCCGGCACGCTTTTTGTCGGACAATGCGCTTTTGTAAAGTTGTTCTGCCGTAAATTCTGTGGTTGTGGGCAGACCGAATTTTTTTAAAACACTTATCAGCCGATCATAAATTTCCCGGCAACCGGCCTTGGCAACGATCGCCATACCGATGGCTACGGCTTGTCCGTGGGAGATCGCAAATTCACTTTGCGCTTCGATTCCGTGGCCGATGGTGTGGCCGAAGTTTAACATCTGTCGTGCGCCGGTGTCGAATTCATCTTCTGCAACAACTTTTTTTTTCAATTCTACACATCGGGCGATCACATATTCCCGGTCAAAGACCAAGCCTTGTTCTGCTAAATGAGCAAACAAGTCAGCATCATAAATCACGCCGTATTTAATAATTTCGGCGCAACCGTCCCGAAAAATGGAATCGGGTAGTGTAGAAAGGGCATCCAAGTCGCAAAGTACAAGAGCAGGCTGGTTAAATGCGCCCACAAGGTTCTTGCCTGCGGGTAAATTGATCGCGGTTTTTCCACCCACGGAAGAATCCACCATCGCCAGCAATGTTGTGGGAATTTGCACATAGGAAACGCCACGCAAATAGGTAGCCGCTACAAAACCGGTCATATCACCTACAACACCGCCGCCCAAAGCAATGAGCAGGTCGCTGCGGGTGATTCTGTTTTCTGCAAGGAAATTTTGAATTTCAAAATATGTATTTGCGTTTTTGCTGGATTCACCGGCCTGAAACACAAAATTAACCACCTGAAAACCGGAATCGGCCAAACTTTTTTCGACAGTATTTCCGTATAACGGCCAAACATTGCTGTCGCTGACAATGGCCACTTTGCATTTCCTTTTGCAGACGGAAAGCAGGAAGTTGCCAAGGTTTTGCAGCAGTTCATTACCGATTATCACATCATAAGATCTTGATGCATTTACCTGGATGGTTTTCATCCGTCGACATCCTCCTTACATTTTCGTCCCTCGTCAAGCAGGGAGACCAGAGCGTCTGTATCCTCTTGGGCAATTGCGTCCCGATAGGATTGAAGACTGGAAATATATACGTCTAATTCGTTCAGAATATTTTGCTTGTTGGATAAAAATAACTCTGCCCACATAGTAGGGTTCAGCCATGCAACGCGGGTCAAATCCTTGTAACTGCCGGCAGAGAAGCCCTTATGCTGCTTTGCAGTGGGGGATTTGATGAACGCATTGCTGACGATGTGGGGCATCTGGGATGTGAAAGCAATCATTTTATCGTGGGCTTGCGCCGTTGTGATGGAAAATGAACCGAATTTGCAGGGGGCAAGGGCATCTTCTGCCCGTTGCAGCAGTTCCGGGTCGTCAAAGCGGTGGGGAACAAGGACCATCGGCGCGCCTTGAAACAGGTTGGACCGGCTGTATTTGAATCCGGAATTGTGAGAACCTGCCATAGGGTGTCCCCCCATAAAGCAAAATCCGTACTTTTCTGCCAAAGGGAAACACCGGGCGCAGATTGCCTGCTTAATGCCGCAGCAATCCATAACAAGACAATCCCGAGATACAAAAGCAGCGTTGCGTTCCAACCAGTCGCCGGACGCTTCTGCGTAAATTGCCAGGAGGATCAAATCACAGTGTGGAATGGTCTGTTCGGTCAACTCACCGTGGACAGCACCAGACAGTTGGGCAAAGGATAAAATTGATTCGTCTTGTTCAGCGGCGTAAACCGTATGTCCTGACTTGGCATAAGCTCGGGCCAATGAACCGCCGATCAAACCAAGCCCCAAAACACCAACGATCATCGCAGTACCTCTCTGACCTTCTGCACCTGTTGATTCAATGTCTTGAATTGGTCAGGAGTAAGAGATTGCGCACCATCGCACAATGCACATGAGGGGTTGTTGTGAACTTCCACCATAATGCCGTCAGCGCCGGCAGCGGCTGCTGCAACAGCCATAGAAGGCACCAAAGATGCCCGGCCGGTTGCGTGACTGGGGTCAACAACAACAGGCAGGTGGGTCAATTCGTGCAGAACAGGGATCGCGGAAAGGTCTAGGGTATTCCGGGTATAGTTTTCATAGGTACGAATGCCGCGTTCACACAGAATAATGTTTTCGTTGCCTTCGCTCATAATGTACTCGGCGCTCATCAGAAGTTCCTGCAGGGTGTTAGCCAGACCTCTTTTCAGAAGGATGGGTTTCTTGGTTTTGCCCAGTTCCTGCAAAAGGTCAAAGTTTTGCATATTTCTTGCGCCAACCTGAATGATATCCACATCCTCAAACAGATCCAGAGAACGAACATTCATAATTTCGGTGATTATGGGCAAACCGGTTGCCTCTTTCGCTTTTAAAAGCATTTGGATACCGGCATCTTTCAATCCCTGGAACGCATAGGGAGAGGTACGGGGCTTAAATGCGCCACCACGAAGAATATCTGCACCGTAGGCCTTCACAGATGTGGCAACATCGACGATTTGCTTTTCACTTTCAACAGAACAAGGTCCAGCGATCATCGCAAAATTACCGCCGCCGATTTTTACATTGGCGCAGGAGATCACGCTGTCATTGGGGTGGAATTTGCGGTTTGCCTGCTTGAAGGGTTCTGAAACCCGCCTGACATTTTCCACGATCTCAAGGCTGTTGAGTAGTTCCATATCCACGCGGGTTGTGTCGCCAACCAGTCCGAGAATGGTAAATTCTTTACCCTCAGATACATGAACATCCAGATCCATATGCTTCAGCCATTGAATCAGATGCTCGGTTTGTTCGGGCGTTGTACCTCTTTTTAAAATAGCAATCATTTTTCACATCTCCCAGCAATAAAAAAACCACACAGTTGCGATACTGTGCGGCGATTAAAAACACCTATGACAAACATACAATTGCAGCACAAATCGCTATTACTTTCTGTCAGTAAAAAAGTAATAGGCAAAATAGCAGAATTGTGCAGCTTTTGCAGTGGCAACCATAACAGGGCCTCCATATAGGATTTATAAGGACAGTATACCACGCAAATTTTCATATTGCAAGAATATTTTGCATATTTATTTAGAAAAAATAAAAGGCAGCCCGGTTGGACTGCCTTTTATACTGGTTATGATTGGGCAGGTTTTGTGGTAACAAAATCCACTTTAGAACCTAACAGAATGTTGCCCTTAGTATCCTCCAGCCGGAAATGGTATGTAGAATCTTTCAGCACCGGGGTGATCGTAGCCATATTCTCTTTGCAAGCGATGGTGTCCTCAAGGTTGACACCTTCCACACTGTAGCACAGAACCCAGCCGTCTTCGGGAACCTCCGTACTGGTTTCCCACATAACTACCAACTTTTTACTGCTAGATGCGTCCACAACAAAGTTGCTGGCGGTAACGGAATTTGCAGGAATGCTGGTGGTCTGATTGACACTCATACCCGCGGCCTTAACTTCAATATTGTAGGCCATCGTGTGGTCGAGTTCGTCGAAGGTAACCATCGTGTCGGTCGTTACGATCGTCTTGCTATAGTCAGCGCCGGTGCAGCGCACGGTCCAACTATCCACGTTCATTCCGTCGGGAGCGCTCCACTTAACCGTCAGGGCGTTGTTCATACAACTAATGACTTCCAGTTTTTCCGCACGAACAACAAGGCGGGGTTTGTAGGTCAGTTCAGTCGTGCCGGTTACATACAACTCTTTCTCCGGGGATAATTTGAAGGTGTATTCCTTATCCACTGTCAGGTCGGTCAGTGTGACGGAATGGCCTGCAAATGTTGCGGAGCGTTCGTCTTCGCCCTCGGCAGAGTACAGAACCGTCCACTGCTCACTGTCGGGACCCTCCAGCGTGAAATTCAGGATCACACTGCCGTCAGAAACGCCGGCAACCGCATCGATCTGTACGATATTGGAGGGAATGGGAGTCGCAAATGCTGCCGTAGTTGTTCCTTTGAGTTTATGGAATCCGTCTACAGTCAGTTTGATGCTGTAGGCGGTGTTGGGCATAAGGTCTTTGAAGACAGCCTTTCCATCAACTACAGGCTGATAAACAGGCGTACCATATGTGCTTGTGCAGGATACTTGCAGAATGGATTCATCTTCATCGGTTGTAACAAGAACTGTCAGGGTGCTGTAATCGGATTCAACAGAAAGACTACCGATCTCAACCAAATAATATTCCTTGTAGAAGAAGTAACCGCCTACCAGCAATGCAGCAACCAAAATGATCGCGATCAATGCGCCGACCCAGCGACGCTTTTTCACAGGTTTTGCCGGCTCTGGTACTTCTTCGTCAGTATCCTCGTCAGAGACTTCTCCCAAATCAATGGGTTCTTCCTCGTCAGTTTCTTCGTCATTTTCTTCGGGTTCTTCCTCCTCGGAAAACGGCTCCAAAGGAATGTCATCTACATCAATATGGTCCGGAACTACTACCGGATCGGGAACAGCAGCGGCGGCCAATTCATCGGCCTGATCCAGAATTTCCAGAACCTCATCAGAGATCGGAGCATCTTCGGGAACTTCTTCTTCCGGGATGTTGTCATTGCTCAGTTCTGTCCACTCTGCCACCTCAGGATCGACAGGCGCAGTTTCCGCAACTGCAGTATCCTCAGCGGGCCCTTCTGCGGTCTCACACACGGATACAGGGGATTCATCGGCCTGCTCAACAACAGGTTCTTCCTTGGCTGCAGGAACGATGAGTGCATCGCTTGCACCGTTGCGCTGCATATAGCCGACGATGGCCTGACCAAAGGCGATGGGATCGGAGAAACGATCTTCCGGATTTGCGGCGCAGGCCTTCAAAATAATCTGGCTCATTTCGTGATCCGCGTATGCAGGCGCAGGAAGTTCGTCGCCAGGTTGAATCTCATCATTAAAGGGAAGAACACCGTTATTAAATACCTGATACAGAATAAGACCTGCAGCATAAACATCCATCGTCTCGTTCAGAGATGAATAGGCATCGCTGATTTCGGGAGGTGTATAGACGCTTAGATACTTTTCCGGCAGTGATGCGTATTTCAGACCGTCCAGCCGGATAAAGCCCAGGTCGCCGATGCGGTATTGCTGCTGCTCGGTAACGAACACATTGCTGGGTTTCAGGTCCACATACAGATAACCGCTTCTTCTGCAGACAGACAACGCAGCACACAGATCAAGGCCCAGATTCAGCGCGTCAAGATGGGTAAAATCATGGCGCTTAAAATGCTTTTCAAGGGTTCTGCGGTAACGGCCAAGCAGATAAATGTCAAATCCTTTGTCGTCTTCCATCGGTTCAACCTGATGGTTGCTGAAGGAGATGAAACCTTCCTGTTCAGAAAGATTATCCAGGATCTTTACTTCATCCAGCACAACCTCAGCAAGTTCTTTAAAATAGGCCAATGCGGAAGCCTCATCAGGGTATGCACCTGTCAGCAAAAGTGCATCGACCTGTGCAGCAGATGCAGGCACGGAGATCACCTTGACAATATACTTGTCATCGGTTTCGTTTTCCATTGCGGGACAGCAACGGACGCCGTGGTGGTCGCTGATGGGACCTCCCATAATGAAATTATCAAGCATTGGAGAAATCAATCTTGGTTCGGACACATTTGTCGCCTCCTTTTTCTTCCTGTGTATATCATAAAATAAAATTCTCAAAAAAGCAACATCTTTATGGTTGTTTTATTCAGCAAGAAATGATATAATACATCCGTAGATATTTGCAGAAAGTTCTGCGGACCAGGAGGTAATGTAATGAGCAAACTGATTTGTGATATTTGCGGAACATCTTATCCGGAAACGGCAAAGAGATGTCCTGTTTGCGGTTGTGTGTGTGACAGTGATGTTCAGCGCGCAACCAGTGAGATCAATAAAGAGGGCAATGTAACCACCGGCTATACATACGTCAAAGGCGGTCGGTTTTCTAAATCCAATGTAAAGAAACGCAACAAGGAGAACGCCAAGGCGGAAAAACGCCTGCCGGTTGCAGAAGAAACCAGCACACCCCGCAAACCGGTTGCGGAAGAACCCCGCAAGGCGAGAACGCCCGTTGTGGACGAACCTTCCGGTGAACCCGCACCTGAAAAGACTAGCCGCGGATTGGTGATTACTGCTATTTTGCTGATTGTTGCTATTGTGGCAGTTGTGATCTATATTTGCATTCGCTTGTTTGCACCGATCTCTGACACTAAGGATCCCAACGAAACCACCGGTAGTTCCCAGTCCCAGATGATTCCTTGTGTTAACATCAAACTGGACATCAATGAGATCGTTCTGGAGCAGGCAGACGAGGCCGTTATGGTGGATGTAAAGCGTGAACCTGCAAATACAACGGATGCCATCACATTTGAATCTGCTGATGAGTCCATCGCCACAGTTAACAGTGTTGGTAAGGTTACGGCAGTTGGCAACGGCACGACAAAGATCATCATCACCTGCGGTGATATCGTGAAGGAACTGGAAATTACCTGTCAGATAACAGACGAGTCCGAAACAGAAGAAACTACGGAAAGCACAGAAGAAACCACGGAAGAAACCACGGAAGAAACCGTAACCAAGGAAGTTCTGGAGTTGAACCGTAAGGACATCACATTCGACCAGAAGGGCAGGAGTTGGATGCTTTATAGCGGTACCATCGCAAAGAACCTAATCACATGGTCTACCGATGATGAAAAAGTTGCAACCATCTCCGAAGGCAAGGTCGTTGCAGTGGGCAGCGGCACCACCAAGGTCTACGCTGAGTACGAAGATCAGAAG
Organism: Oscillospiraceae bacterium; assembly: GCA_017399325.1. Taxonomy (GTDB): domain Bacteria; phylum Bacillota; class Clostridia; order Oscillospirales; family Oscillospiraceae; genus Faecousia. The sequence goes on along the minus strand of JAFQDY010000008.1, from coordinate 10,445 downwards.
GTATCCTGCATCATTCGCTGCGTGTTCAATGATGGTACAGGCATTACCGGTAACGGCGGCGTATCTGAGGACGGCGGCAACACCGGTAACACCGGTAATGGCGGCGTGTCCGAAGACGGCGGTAATGCAAATACCGGCAATACTGCCAATACAACATACAACATTCACACTGTATACGGTAAGACAAGCGACTTTACCATGAAGGTCGGCGGATCCTACAAGTTGTCCCTGAAGGATAGCGCAGGCAATACTGTTGAAGCAACCTGGACTTGCAGCGGTTCTGCTGCATCTTGGTCCGGCAGTACTGTTACCGGTGTGCAGGCAGGCACATCTACAGTTACAGCGACTTATAATGGCGTAAAAGTTAACTGCATTGTCCGTGTTACAAACTAATGTATAAACAAGCGGCAGCATCCAATTTGGGTGCTGCCGTTTTTTGTTTACTCTGCGTTGATGCTGTCGCGGTTTCTGCGAAAAAGCAGTGTAATGCACCACAGACCGGCCAAGCCAACCAGTGCATAAATAATGCGGCTGACGACCGCATCCTGTCCGCCAAAGATCCAAGCCACCAAGTCGAATTTGAATATGCCAACCAGGCCCCAGTTCAGTGAACCAATAATGGAAAGAATCAATGCCAGTATATCCATATATAAACCTCCATTCAAATTATTGGATAGGGATATATTGTCCGATAAAAAGTAAATTATACAAACCGTTGCAAACAAAGAATTATTTTGCTATAATACGGTCAGAATCAAGTACGAAAGGAATCATTTCCATGACCACACTTTACGAAGGCGCATTTGCAAAGATCAATTTGACATTGGATGTGCTGGATAAGCGCCCCGACGGATATCACGACATTCAAAGCGTTATGCAGACGATCTCCATTCGCGACGATGTGCAGATCGATGTGGACACAGATAAGCCCTGGACACTTTCCTGCGATCAAGAGGGCGTACCCACAGATGAGAGAAATCTTGCCTGGAAAGCGGCAAAAGTCTTTTACGAACAGATGAAATTTGATACGACAGGCATTGCCATCCGAATCACAAAACGCATTCCTATGGAAGCGGGCCTGGGTGGCGGCAGCGCAGATGCGGCTGCGGTTTTGCGGGCGCTCAACCGTCATTACGGCAACCCGCTGTCTATTCTGGCATTGGCAGAATTGGGCGCACTGGTTGGCAGCGATGTTCCGTTTTGCACCCTCTGCGGCACGGCTATGGTAGAAGGCAGAGGAGAACGGCTGCGGAAATTACCGGATATGCCTGATTGCTGCTTCGTGGTTTGCAAACCGGATTTTTCCTCGTCTACTCCGGAACTGTATCAGAAACTTGACGAGACCGTCATTCCCAAAAGACCGGACAATCAGGCGATGGAGAGCGCTCTGCTTGCCGGGGACTTGGGTAAAGTTGCCGAGAATGTCTACAATGTTTTTGACCCCCTCGTTACAAAGGATCATTTGGAACTGAACTATATCAAGTCCATCTTTAACAGTTACGGTTCTGTGGCGCAACAGATGACCGGTTCCGGTTCTGCCGTATTTGCAATCGTACCGGATTTTGAATTTGCTGCCGTGATCTGCAGTATGCTGAAGGATAATTATCCTCAGGTCTATATTGCAAAACCTGTATAAATTGAATCAGAATGCCGTCCGTATCGCAAATAGCCGATACGGACGGTTTTTTGTCAAAAAATTTGCAATTTCGCAAATAATGTACTGTTTTTGGGACGGAAAGTATGGTATGATAGAGTAAAGAGGAGGGATCACGATGCTTACCTTACTGCTGGGTACGGATTGGGCAGCCAATCAAAGCACCATACTTCGTATGATCTCGCAGGATGTTGCGGCGCAAAAATCAGGCCGCATTCTGATCGTACCGGAACTGATCAGCCATGATACAGAACGGAAACTCTGCGCCGCGGCTGGGGATACTGCCAGCCGTTTTGCGGAAGTTCTTACATTCACACGCCTTGCCAAACGGGTATCCGACGGGGCGGGACTGGGCGCGCCGGAATGCTTGGATAACGGTGGCCGTTTGGTTGCTATGGCATCGGCAACTCTCCAACTGCACAGCAAACTGAAGGCTTATGCGGCATTGGAAACAAGACCGGAATTTCTAACAGGTCTTTTGGATGCGGTGGATGAATTCAAGCGCTGCTGCATTTCCGCCGAAGATCTGCGTAATGCATCACTGCGTTCCTATGGAAGCCTTGCGCAAAAATTAGAAGAACTGTCCCTGATTCTTGAGGCTTATGACGGCCTTTGCGCCCAGGGAAAGCGGGATCCTCGCGACCAAATGACTTGGCTTTTGGAACAGTTGGAAGACAGTCAGTTTGCTGCAGAGCACACATTTTATATTGACGGTTTTCCGGATTTTACAAGGCAGCATACTGCGATTTTGAAACATTTGATTGCAGAATCTGCCAATGTTGTGATCAGTTTGAATTGCGACCGTACCGACTCTGACGATCCTGCCTTTGAAAAAGCGGGACAAACTGCAGGCGAATTGCTTCGGATCGCCCGGGAATTGGCTGTTGAAACAAATATATTACAGATCCCGGTGGAGGAATCGAATCTGTCAAAGGTACGGGCAAAGTTGTTTGCAGGTACGATTGAAACCGATCCCGATTTAACCGATTCCTTGCAGGTTTATCGGACAGAATCGGTGTATCAGGAGTGCCATTTGGCGGCTGAAGAAATTGTGAAACTGGTCCAAAACGGTTGCCGTTATCGGAATATCAGTGTCGTCTGCACGGATATGCCGACCTATGAAAATACGCTGGGTATGGTATTTTCCAGATACAACATTCCCGTCTATGTGTCCGGAACGGAGGACATTCTGGATAAAACCGTGATCACTACCGTTTTGTCCGCGATAGATGCGGCGATCGGCGGTTTTGAACAGGCGGAAGTGATCCGTTATCTAAGATCTTCTCTTTCTCCGTTGCAATTGGAAGATTGCGATCAAATCGAGAATTACGCAATTACCTGGAATATTACCGGTAATCGCTGGTGCACTGACTGGGAATATCATCCGGGCGGTCTCGGCGCTGCGTGGACAGAAGGGGACAGGGAATACCTTGCCCGACTCAATGCTTTGCGAGATATGGCATTAGCGCCACTTATCCGGTTGCGAAAATCCATAAAAGAGGCCGTAAGTGTCGGTCAGATCGTGGATGCCATCTATGGTTTCTTCGGAGATATTCAGTTAGAGGATCGGCTGATGTCCCTTGCGGCCCATATGGCGCGTTCCGGCGACCTTCGCGGCGAACAGGTGCTGAGCCAGTTGTGGGAAATTCTTCTTTCTGCGCTGGAGCAACTGTCCGATATGCTTGGCGCTACCCATTGGGACGGCCAGAACTTTACAAAATTACTTAAATTACTGCTGAGCCAATACGATGTAGGTACGATCCCTGCGGTGCTGGATGCAGTGACGGTGGGCCCGGTTTCTGCAATGCGTTGTCAGCAGTCGGAACATCTGCTGCTTTTGGGTGCGAGTGAAGGTCGTTTTCCTGCCTATAGCGGTTCTGCCGGAATCCTTACAGATCAGGAAAGAACCCAGTTGCGGCAGTTAGGCGTGCCCCTTACCGGTGGCGCAATGGAAGGCTTGCAGGCGGAATATTCCGATATTTACGGTGTTTTCTGCGGTGCAAAGAAGACAATCACTGTTTCTTGCCCCGGTGAGCAACCCTCATTCCTTTATCAAAGGTTGGGAAAGATGGTCAGCGGTGAAACACGGAGAATGCCCCTTGGTGTTGCGCATAGGAATGCGATGGAAGCAGCCGCATATCTGATCCGCACCGGTAACGGCAAGGAAGCAGAGTTCCTTGGTATTGCAGAAGCATATTATAAACTGCGTGATCATAAGGATCATAAACTGGGCGCAGTTGCACCAGAAACGATCGAGAAACTATATGGTAAGACAATAAAACTCTCTGCTTCTCAGGTGGACAAACTTGCCGATTGCCGATTGGCCTATTATCTGCAGTATGGCCTGAAATTAAAAGAGCGCAAACAGGCAACCATCGACCCGATGGAATTCGGTACTTATGTCCATGCAGTGCTGGAGCAAACCGCCAGAAAGATAATGGATTTGGGCGGATTCCACGAGGTTTCGTTGGAGCAGACCCTCCAGATTGCAAATGAATTTTCCCAGCGGTATATTTTGGAGCGTTTTCGGCAGATCGATTCTCAGCGTGTCAGTTATCTGTTCCGCAGAAATGCCCACGAATTGGAAATGGTCGTAACAGAATTGTGGGATGAATTGCGGGAATCTGCGTTTTCACCCGCTGAATTCGAACTGGCATTCGGTATGGGTGGTCCTATGGATGCCATTACGGTGAGCGGGAAGAACCTTTCTGCAAGATTGCGTGGTTTTGTTGACCGTGTGGATATTTGGCGTGAAAACGAGCAGACCTATTATCGGGTCGTGGACTACAAAACAGGCAAGAAGGATTTCGACTACTGCGATGTGTATAATGGCCTTGGTTTGCAGATGCTCTTATACCTGTTTGCATTGGAAGATAATGCTGAATATCTGCTTGGGGAACATCCTGTAGGCGCCGGCGTGCAGTATTTTCCGGCCAGAGCGCCGGTGGTGGCTGCCGAAGGCCGCCTGACCGATGAAGAAGCCTGCCAAGCCCGTCAAAAGGTTTGGAAACGAGAGGGCATTCTGCTTCGGGATGATGTGGTTTTGCAGGCTATGGAACCGGGCGAAAAACCAAAACGGCTGCCGTACTCTGTCAAGAAGGACGGAACGGTATCCGGCGATCTGGCAGACAGGCAGCAGATGGGACTTCTAAAAAGTTATGTTTTTCTGTTGCTGTCAAAAATGGTAGATGATATTGCCACCGGTTGCGTTGACCCCAATCCCTATACAAGAGGCAGCCGCCATAATGCGTGCGCATTTTGCCCCTATGGCACAATTTGCCATAATACAACTGTACAGGACAGGCGGGACTATGCAGCAATGTCTCAGGACGATTTTTGGAAGAATGTGGAAAAGGAGGTGAGCAGGAATGCTTGAAACGTTGACCCCGGCGCAAAGAAGCGCGATCAGAAACAGGGGTGGCAAACTGCTCGTCTCTGCCGCAGCGGGATCCGGTAAAACGATGGTGCTGGTCGAGCGATTGATCGGCTATATACTGGATCCTCTTGATCCGGCAAATATCGACGATTTTCTCATTATCACTTATACAAAGGCGGCCGCCGCTGAATTAAGAAGCAAGATCGCCGCCAGATTATCCAAACTGATCGCTGAACAACCGAAAAACCGGCATTTACAGCAACAGATGCAGCGGTTGTACCTTGCCAAGATCTCCACGGTTCACGGTTTTTGCACGGATATTCTGCGCCAGTATGCCAATCGCTTGGATATAACTGCGGATTTCCGCGTAGCAGACGAAAGTGAATGCGCCGAATTGCAGCTAAAGGCCATACAGAATGTGCTGGATGCTGCATACGAAACTGCGCAGAGCGATCAATATTTCCGGGAATTGATCGATTCGCAGGGGTTAGGACGGGACGACCGGCAAATTCCTGAGATATTGCTGAAAGTCTACGGCAGTGCCCGATGCCATCTTGATCCCAATGGCTGGCTTGCATGGTGTGCGTCCGGAAATTTGGACGGCGTTACCGATTTGGGTCAGACCCCATGGGGGCAGTACCTGATCGCGGACTTAAAGGCATACCTTGCATTGCAGATCGATGGTCTTTCCAAATGTGTTAAAGCGGCATATATGGCAGAGGGGGTGGAAAAACCCATTGCGTTGTTTGAATCCACAATATCCCAATTGCGTGCACTGGATAACTGCGATACCTGGGATACCGTCGTAGATAACAAGAATGTAGATTTCGGCACCTTGCGGTTCTCCAATAAGTGCACGGATCTGCAGTTGTGCGAACAGATGAAGGCTATCCGTAATGCTTGCAAAAAGGGCCTTACAAACCGCTTGCGCAATTTCTCCGACAGAAGTGACGTACTTCTCGAGGACTTAAAGCAATCTCAGGCCAGTGCGCTGGGTCTGGTAACATTGGTACAAAAATTTTCCGACGAGTATGACAGACTGAAGAAAAAACGCGGCATTCTTGATTTTGGCGATCTGGAACATAAGACACTGGATCTGTTATTGGGAAAGCAGCGCACCGGCATCACGTCGGTTGCCAATGAAGTGGGTGAGCGTTTCCGTGAGGTGATGGTAGATGAGTACCAGGACTCAAACGGAATTCAAGATGCGATTTTCGGCGCTTTGACCGAAAAACGGCAGAATTGCTTTATGGTAGGCGATGTAAAGCAGTCTATTTATCAATTCCGCTTGGCAGACCCCGACATTTTTACACAGAAATATATTGCTTACGGCTCTGCAGACACTGCGCAAATGGGTGATGGCAGAAAAGTACTTTTAAGTCACAATTTCCGTTCGTCTGCCGGTATCTTAAGCGGTGTAAACGATGTGTTTCGGCGTTGTATGTCACCGGATGTGGGCGGAATTGTATACGGTGAGGAAGAAATGCTCCGGGAAGGCGTGCCCCATATCCCATTGCAGGATCCTGAAGTATCTCTCTACGGCATTTGCGTGGATGTGGATACCTATGCCGAGGAAGCCAATTTTGTTGCAGATAAGATTGTGGAACTGCTTGACGGCAGGCATTTTGTAAGAGATGGTGAATCTTTGCGGCCTGTTCGACCGGAGGACATCGTAATTTTGCTGCGTAGTCCCGGTTCTGTTGGCTGGCAATTCCAAAGTGCCGTGGAATCCCGCGGTGTTCGCTGCGTTACCGGCGATTCTGCTGATCTTTTGCAAACGGAAGAAATCCAAACAGTTTGGTCGATTCTGCAGGTTATCAACAATCCTCTGCAGGACGTTCCTTTGGCGGCGGTTCTGACCAGTCCGGTCTTTGGTCTTACTGCAGAAGATCTGGCGAGTCTTCGTATTCTCAACCGCAACGATGATTTGTATACGCTTTTGACCAAAGCAACAGAGGAAAGATGCAAGCAGGCCTTGTCTGCCATTTTGGATCTTCGCTCTCAGGCGCGTTTTGCAACCGTCACCCAATTGCTTTCCAGCATATACGCGGATATAGATCTGTTGAGTATTTATGCGGCAATGGATGATGGCGAAAGTAAATTGGAGAACCTGCAGGCATTCTTCCAAATCGTATCCGACTATGAGTCGACAGGGCCGAAGGAACTGGGAAGGTTTTTGGAGTATTTAGACGTTGTGAGCAGTCGTGGATTGTCGATTGCCGGTGCCGGTCAGGATTCCGGCGCAGTTATGATCATGAGTATCCACAAGTCGAAAGGCTTGGAATTCCCCATCGTATTTTTGTGCGGACTTTCCAGAGGCTTCAATGCCGAAAGTACAAGAGCGCAGGTGCTTTGTGACAAGGATCTTGGTCTGGGCTTGGGTTGCGTGGATATGAAGCAGCGGGTGCGCTATCCCACCATAGCCAAGCGGGCCATCAGCACAAAAATTATGCGGCAAAGTGTATCGGAAGAGATGCGTGTTTTGTATGTGGCTATGACCCGGGCAAGGGACAGGTTGATCATGACCTATGCCGCAAAGAACCTGCCGGGCGAATTGCAGGAGATCGCCATGCGGTTGGATATGAGTGAGCCTCAATTGCTGGCAGCAGATGTGGGCTGCCCCGGTGAATGGGTTCTTCAGACCGCGATGACACGAACGGAAGCGGGGGAATTCTTTGCCATTGGTGGTCATCCCGAATGCGCTTCTGTGCAAGAATCGGCGTGGAAGATCGCGGTTGTTGATGGAGGACTCTTAGATGAACAAAGGGCAGAGGATGACGGTGAAACACAGGGGAAAACATCTGTAGACGACAGGATCATTGCCGCATTGCATTTCAAGTATCCTCATATGCAGGCCACAAAAGTGCCATCTAAATTAACGGCAACACAGTTAAAAGGAAGAGTCCTGGATACCGAGATCGCAGAGGGCACACAGAAAGCAAAGCCTGTAAACTTCAGACACCCAGGTGCTTCCGCAAAGACCACCGGAATTAATTACGGCAATGCTATTCACGCGATTTTGCAGTATATTCGATTTGATTCTTGCAACAGTTTTGAAAACATCTGCCGGGAATTGGACAGGTTGGTTCTAGAGAAACGTATATCTGAACAGCAGGCGCAGATGGCAGATTTAGAGAGCCTAGCTCGCTTCTTCCAAACCCCCTTGGGCTTAAAATTGCAGAGGGAAAAGCAAATTCTTCGTGAATTCAAATTCTCTTTGCTGGATGATGCGGCAAAGTACTATCCCGACGCAAAAGATGAGCAGATCCTGCTCCAGGGCGTTGTGGACTGCGCAATCATTGAAGACGATGGAATCACGGTCATAGATTTTAAAACGGATTATGTAACAGAAGAAACCGTTGATCAGGTTGCAGATTCATATAAAATGCAGGTGCGTACATACGCATCGGCAATGGAGCGCATTTATCAAAAACCGGTAAAGGCGAGACTGTTGTATTTCTTTGCATTGAACCGTTTCGTTGATGTCTGACGAATTGACCGCCGAAGGAAAACCTTCGGCGGTCTTTTTTGTTAGCGGCAGTTTTTATTCTGATTGTTGTTCTGGTTGTTGTTCTGATTTTGATTTTTGTTCTGGTTATTGTTCTGATTTTGATTTTTGTTCTGGTTATTCATAATAATTCCTCCAAGTGTTAATGTTTGGGTTACCCCAAGGTAGTATAACCAAAGTGTCAGGTTTTATCCTTTGGGCGGAATATCAAACTGGCGATCAAGCCGGATACCACCGCTACCGCGATACCACCGGCAGTTGCGGTTAGCCCGCCGGTAAAGATCCCAAGAAATCCGTCTTTATCTATGGCTTCCTTCACACCTTTGGCAAGGTTATAACCGAATCCGGTCAACGGAACGCTTGCGCCGGCACCGGCGTATTCTGCGATCGGTTTATAGACGCCGATTGCACCCAACACAACGCCTGCCACAACATAGCCAACCAAGATTCGCGCGGGTGTCAGTTTTGTTTTGTCGATCAGAACCTGTGCGATCACACATAAAATTCCGCCGACAAGAAATGCTTTCAAATAATCCATAATTTAACCTCCGGTAATGGAAACTGCGTGGCAAACGCCAGGAATGGGCAGACCTTGCTGTGTGGAAACAGGGGATAGGAGCGCTCCCGTACCGCAAAACAGTACCTTTTTCAGTTTCCCCTTTCTCAGTTTGTCCAGCAAATAGCCGCATAAAGTAATGGCGCTGCAGCCGCATCCGGAACCGCCGGAATGCACATCTTGTTTCATAAGGTCAAAGACCAATGTTCCGCAGTCGGTAAGTTTTCCGCCGAGTCCAAGACCTTCCCGTTGAGACAGAGCAAGCAAAGCCTCTTTACCCAGTTGACCCAAATCGCCCGTTACAATTAGATCGTAATCGTCCGGGCTAAGTCCCAAGTCGTTAAAATGGGCGCGTATGGTGGAAAGGGCTGCCGGTGCCATAGCCGGCCCCATATTGTTGGCGTCTTTGATGCCAAGATCCACAACGCTGCCAATGGTGCATGCGGTAATTTTGGGCCCGTAGCCGCTGGAACATACCAGCGCTGCGCCGGAACCTGTTACTGTCCACTGTGCTGTGGGTGTACGCTGACCGCCGTATCCTAAGGGAAAGCGATATTGACGTTCAGAACTGGCGAAGTGAGAAGATGTCATTGCCACGACCTTGTCAGAGAAACCGCCGCCAACTGCTATCGATGCCATCATCAGACTCTCCGCCATTGTGGAACAAGCGCCGTATAATCCCACATGAGGTATGCCTGTGTTTCTGAGCGTAAAAGATGAACCAATACATTGATTCAATAGGTCACCGGAAAAAACCATACCGAATTCGTTGCTTCTTACACCGGATTTTTCGCTAAGTTTCCCCAGCGCCAACTGTTGCATTTTCCGTTCTGCCTGTTCCCAAGTCTTTTGCCCAAAATAGGAATCGTTCTGCTTAATATCAAAGGTGTTTGATAATGGTCCCTCCGATTCCTTTTTGCCTGCAACACTGGCCCAGGCCGTAATGACAGGCGGTTTTGTCAGCACAAAACTTTGTTTGCCTCTTTTTTGATTCTCCATATCACACCATCCTTTGTGCTAGTATGCTACAAAAAAGGAAATGTAAACAAAAAACCGCCGACTCTTATGAGTCGGCGGTTGGTTTTTGTAAGTTATTTACCGGCCAATGCTCTTTCCAGCCAGACGCAACCAACGTCCAGGGCGGTGTAGAATCCGGCCTTTTCGCTTTTCTTTACAACGCGGTCTCTGCTTTTTGCGGCAGGATCGGTCAGTTGCAGTTGAACGGAAACTCGTGTGGCAATATCCACATCATTTACCTTTTTGGTCTCCAGGATCTGCAGCATAACAATGTGGCTGTCTGCCATAGAACCGTAGTAAACCAAATTGTCCTTACGCATCAGCGGATGGCCTT
>JAFQDY010000118.1 GCA_017399325.1 Oscillospiraceae bacterium | reverse complement strand
CCTTTGGAAAACGAGAATAAACAGCCTGTTCCCCGGCATATTGCTATTATTATGGATGGTAACGGCCGCTGGGCAAAGTTGAGAGGTCTGCCCCGTACTGCGGGTCATGCCGCCGGCGCAGAAGCCTTTCGCAAGATCGCCAATTATTGCCGCACCCTGGGTGTGGAATATTTGACTGTATACGCCTTTTCCACAGAGAACTGGAAACGCTCCGCCGAGGAAGTAAACGGCATTATGCGCCTTCTGGGTTCCTATCTGAAAGAGGCATTGCGGGATATGGAAAAAAATCGCGTCCGGTTCTGCTTTTTTGGGGATTTGAGCCGGCTTTCCGATAAATTGCAAAAACTGTGTTTGGATGCACAGAACCGATCTGCCGCGTACGATGTGCAGGTGAATTTCTGCTTAAACTACGGCGGACGGGACGAACTGGTCCGGGCAGCAAGAGCCTTCGCCCAGGATGTGGCAAAGGGTGCGCGTAAGCCTGAGGAATTGACGGAAGATTTGCTTTCTTCCTACTTGTATTCCGCCGATGTGCCCGACCCGGAACTGATCATCCGTCCTTCCGGTGAGCAGCGTACCAGCAATTTTCTGTTGTGGCAGTCTGCTTATTCCGAGTACGTGTTTATGGATGTGTTGTGGCCGGATTTCGGACCGGATGATTTGGATAAGGCGATCGCAGAGTATAACCTGCGCAACCGTCGGTTTGGAGGTGCTTAACCGTGAAAAAGAGAATTCTTACCGCATTGGTGCTTTTGCCGCTCTTTCTGATCTTCGTGCTGGTATTGCCGAAGATCTTTGCCACAGTTCTGTTTGCGATTATTGCGGTGATCAGCGCCTATGAACTTATTAAGCAAACCGGCCTTGTCAATAACTTAATGCTGACAGTTTATGCAATGGCAATGGCACTGTATATGGGCCTTTGGAGTGGCCTTTGGGGTACATACCCTATGGCGATGCTGGGTATTTTTGTGTTTACTATCCTGTGCTTCAGCGAACTGCTCTTATCCCACGGCCAAACTTCTTTCAAAGATGTGGCGGTTACCTTTGTTGGCGGCGCGCTGATCCCTTATCTGATCACAGCGCCTATGCGCCTGCTCACTTGGGCAAACGGACGGTTTTTGGTGCTGATTCCCTTTGTGATCGCGTTTATGTCCGATTCCGGCGCATACTTTACCGGCATTTTGTTCGGCAAGCATAAATTAGCCCCCAACATCAGCCCCAAGAAGACGATCGAGGGACTTTTTGGCGGCATTGTGTTCGCTATCTTAGGTGTGTTGCTTTATTGCTATGTACTGCAAAAAGCATTTCATATGAACATCAGTTATACGAATGGTCTGGCCTACGGTATATTGGGAAGCCTGGGCGCGGTGTTCGGCGATCTGTGCTTTTCTGCCATCAAGCGGCAGGCAGGCATTAAAGATTATGGCAATTTAATTCCCGGTCACGGCGGCATTTTGGACAGATTTGATTCTGTAGTCGTGGTTGCGATTTTGACAGAAGTTCTTACACTTTTAATTCCTTTGGTGGTGAGATAATGGTGCGTTCAATCAGTATTCTGGGGTCAACCGGTTCTATTGGCCGGCAAACGCTGGATATTGTTGACAATTTGAATATTCCTGTTGCGGCGCTGACAGCCGGCACAAGCGTAGAGAGAATGGCTGCGCAGTGCAGGAAATATCTGCCCAAACTGGCAGTTATGGCAACGCAGGCAGCAGCGAAAGAATTGCGCGACGCGATTTCCGATCTGCCCACGAGGGTCAGTTGGGGAGAGTCGGGTCTGATCGAGGCTGCAACCATTGAGGAAGCGGATTGCGTGATCACTGCCGTTGTGGGTATGGTTGGATTAAAACCCACCCTTGCAGCGATTTCGGCGGGAAAGCGGATCGGCCTTGCCAATAAGGAAACGCTGGTGTGTGCCGGTGAACTGGTAATGGCGGAAGCAAAGCGGTTTGGCACGGAAATTATTCCTGTGGATTCCGAACATTCTGCGATTTTTCAGTGCTTAATGGGCAATCATAGTAAGAAAGAGATCAAGCGGATCATTCTGACCTGTTCCGGCGGACCTTTTTTCGGAATGGAGAAGCAGGCCCTTGCGAATGTTACAAAGGCAGATGCCCTGCGCCATCCCAACTGGAAGATGGGACCGAAGATCACCGTGGACTGCGCGACGCTTATGAACAAAGGCCTTGAAGTGATCGAGGCAATGCGGCTGTATGACTTGCCCTTGGAGCAGGTGGATGTGCTGATCCATCGTCAGAGCATCGTCCATTCTATGGTGGAGTTTACCGATGGGGCGGTTATGGCCCAGTTGGACAGCCCGGATATGCGGCTTCCCATTCAACTGGCTGTGACATACCCGGAGCGTATGCCTTGTCCTGTGGACCGGCTTGACTTGCTTACCTGCGGAAGCCTGACATTCTCTGCGCCGGATATGGAAGCGTTCCCTTGCCTTGCGCTGGCCCGCAAATGCGCTGAACAGGGCGGCACGGTCTGCCCGGCTATGAACGGCGCCAACGAGGAAGCGGTCGCCATGTTCCTAAATGACGAAATCGGCTTTTATGACATCTATGATCTGGTATCCAAAGCGGTGGATGCCACTCCATTTGTAAAAAATCCCACCCTGGAACAAATTCTCGAAGCGGACGCTTACGCTCGCGTCGTTGTTCGCAGGGAGGTTATGAAATAAGCGAGGTCTTTGATGACGATTATCTTTGCAATTCTGTTGTTCAGTATACTCATATTTGTCCATGAACTGGGCCACTTTTTGGCAGCAAAAGCATCGGGCGTCCGGGTCAACGAATTTTCTATGTTTATGGGCCCTGCCATCTTCAAAAAGCAGGTAGGCGAGACCTTGTATTCTATCCGATGCATTCCCATTGGCGGCTACTGCGCAATGGAGGGCGAAAATGAGGACACCGATGACCCCGGTTCGTTCCAGAAAGCGGCCTGGTGGAAACGGCTGATCATTCTTGTTGCCGGTTCTTTTATGAACTTTGTGGCAGGATTTCTCATTATGGCCATTGTATTTGCCCCGGCCAAGCAGTTTGTTACACCCACGATCGACAAGGTGGAAACAGGTTGTACTGTGGTGCGTGAGGGCGGCCTGCAGGTTGGCGACGAATTATATAAAGTCGATGGTGAGAGGATCTACACCCAGTCAGATTTCTCAATGATCCTGCAATTAAATCCCGGTGATACCCACGATATCGTCGTGCTTCGGGACGGCAAAAAGGTGGTTTTTGAAGACTATGTGATGGAAAAACACCTGTTTCCCAACGAGAAGACCGAGCGTTACGGTTTTTCCTTTGGTGTGGTGGATGCCACATTCGGCAATAAACTGCAATATATCTGGAATTCCGTCATCAATGTGGTGCGGAATGTCCGTTTGAGTTTGGTTATGCTGGTGTCCGGACAGGCAGGAATTCAGGATATGACCGGCCCGGTCGGCATTGTGCAGATGATGTCGGATACTGCGGCGGCATCCGACACGACGATGGATGCGATCCTGAATATGCTGTACTTCGGCGGTTTTATTGCCATTAATCTGTCAGTGATGAATATGCTCCCCATTCCTGCACTGGATGGGGGACGGGTGCTGGGTCTTTTACTGACCTGCGCCATCGAAGGCGTTACGAAGAAGAAACTGGATGCCAAATATGAAGGCTATATTCACGGTGTGGGTATGGTCTTGTTGTTGGCACTTATGGCTTTTATACTTTTTAAGGATATTTTTGTGATCTTCAGAAGGTGATATTATGACCAGACAGATATGGGTGGGCGGTGTTCCTATGGGCGGTGGCGCGCCGGTCGTGATCCAGTCTATGCTCAATACAAAAACCACAGATGTAGAGGGATCTTTGCGCCAGTTGCGGCAACTTGCCGCTGTCGGTTGTCAAATCGCGCGGTTGGCCGTTCCCGATCAGGAGGCAGCCCGCAGTTTCGGTGAGATCTGCAAAGAATCGCCCTTGCCCTTGGTTGCCGATATACATTTTGACTATAAACTGGCGTTGATGGCGGCAGAGTCCGGCGCATCCAAGATCCGCATCAACCCCGGCAATATCGGTGGCGAAGATCGGGTACAGGCGGTGGTTTCGACTTGTAAAGAAAAGAAGATACCCATTCGTATCGGTGTAAACGGCGGCAGTTTGGATAAAAAACTATTAGAAAAGTACGGGCACCCTACGGCTGAAGCCTTGGTTGAAAGCGCGATTCAGCATTTGGAACTTTTGGAAAAGTTTGGGTTTTATGACACTTGCGTTTCTATGAAGTCTTCCAATGTGCCCACAATGGTGGCGGCAGCCCGCCTTTTTAGAAGTAAATACGATTATCCCATTCACATCGGCGTGACCGAGACCGGTCCTGTCCGAATGGGACTTATGAAGTCAGCAATGGGAATCGGTGCGCTTTTGTTGGACGGAATCGGTGATACGATTCGTGTGAGCCTGACCGATGACCCGGTGGAGGAGGTCTATGCGGCAAAGGACATCTTAAAGGCCGCAGGCCTGCGGAAAGAGGGCGTGAATATCATTTCCTGTCCCACTTGCGGCCGCACGCAGATCGACTTGATCGGCCTTGTAAACCAGGTCGATGAGGCGCTGAAAAATTGCAGCAAACCCATCACCGTGGCGGTTATGGGCTGCGTTGTGAATGGGCCCGGTGAAGCCCGGGAAGCAGACATTGGCATTGCCGGCGGCGACGGTTGCGGTATGCTGTTTGAAAAAGGGCAGCAGATCTGCAAATTGCCATATGATGAACTGCTTCCTGCACTACTTGAAAGAATTGAAGCAATGTAAGAGGATGCTATGCGCGAACAGGTGTATTTACTGAATATGTTCTCGGACTATGCGCCGCCTGAAGCCTTGAAAGAGGCGTTTTCTCAGGCGGCCATTGTTGCTGCGGATATTGACCCGGAATTGAGAAAAGTGGCGGTTACTGTCCATTCCGAGCGCTACATACCGGCAAGATTCTTGGAGCAGGCAGAAAAAGAAATTGCCGGGATCTACGCGTTAAAAACTGTTAAAATT
>JAFQDY010000117.1 GCA_017399325.1 Oscillospiraceae bacterium | reverse complement strand
AGAAGTCCGTGGGTGGACTCTGCTGATTTTTGGTGCGGGTGTTCTTCAAAAAACCCTAAGGAAAGGAAGGAACACCTATGACAGAACGATTTGAGATCGTTGAAAAAGCACTTATGAAAATGCTGGAAGAGAAGAAGTACGCAACGCTGCGGGACATTTTGGTTACTATGAACCCGGTGGATATTGCGGCAATGCTCTCCGGTTTGCGGGAAAATAAAATTTCCGTTATTTTCCGTCTGCTGCCCAAGGAACTGGCGGCGGAGACATTTGTGGAAATGGAAACAGACGACCAGGAATTACTCATTCAGGGCTTTTCGGACAACGAACTGAAAGAGGTGCTGGACGAACTGTATGTGGACGACGCGGCTGACCTTGTTGAGGAGATGCCTGCCAATGTGGTGCGTCGTATCCTGCGCCATGCAGATCCGGAAATGCGCCGGTCTATCAATCAGATCCTGCAGTATCCAGACAATTCGGCAGGCTCGCTGATGACCACCGAATAGGTGTCCTTGCGGCCGGAAATGACTGTGGAGGAGAGTATTCTGCGGATTCGCCGTCAAGGTTTTGACAAAGAGACCATCTACACCTGCTATGTGACCAAAGACAGAAAACTGCTTGGTATCGTCACGGTGAAAGATCTTCTGCTGGCAGAAGATGACGAAACATTGATCGAGGATATTATGTTAACCAACATAATATCCGTCACCACCCATACCGACCAGGAAGAAGTGGCCCACCTGTTTGCCAAGTATAACTTCCTGGCCCTGCCTGTGGTGGACAAAGAGAACCGAATGGTGGGCATCGTTACATTCGATGACGCGCTGGATGTTATCGAAGAAGAGACCACCGAAGATATGGAACTGATGGGCGGTATGTTGCCGTCGGAAAAGACATATCTGAAAAGCAGCATTTGGGAACTGTTCAAAAACCGGATCCCCTGGCTGATGCTGCTGATGCTTTCTGCCACCTTTACAGGTATGATCATTACCTCTTTTGAAGATGCGCTGGCAGCGCAAGTGGCGCTAACCGCATTTATCCCTATGCTGATGGGTACGGGCGGTAACTCCGGCTCTCAATCTTCCGTTACGGTGATCCGCGCTTTAAGTCTGGACGAACTGAAATTCGCCGATCTGCCCAAGGTGCTGTGGAAAGAGATCCGCACATCTGTATTGTGCGGCATCGTGTTGAGTATCGCCTGCTTTGCCAAGATCTGGCTGGTGGACAGAATGCTGATGGGTAATGAGGAGATCACCCTTTTGGTGGACGCGGTGGTGTGTTTGGCGCTGCTGGTAACGGTGGTGGCGGCAAAGATCGTGGGCGCGGTGCTGCCTATGGTGGCCAAAGTGGTGAAGTTAGACCCGGCGGTAATGGCAAGCCCGTTTATTACCACCATTGTGGACGCATTGTCTTTGTTGGTCTACTTCCTGTTTGCGAAAATGTTATTAAAGGTATAAAGAATGCTGTTAAAGGTATAAAGGACCCCGGCCTGTCAAAACAGGCCGGGGTCCTTATTTACATTATTTAATGAGCAATTCGGCGATCTGGATGGCGTTGGTGGCAGCGCCCTTACGGACCTGGTCGCCGCAGCACCACAGGCACAGACCGTTGTCGTCGGTCAGGTCGGGACGGATACGGCCCACATATACGATGTCCTGGCCGCTGGTCTCCAAAGGCATAGGATACTGCTTGTTTTTAAGATCGTCAACCAGTTTGCAGCCGGGGGCTTTGGCGATCACTTCCCGGGCCTGCTCCACGGTGACGGGAACATCAAAGTGGCAGGACACGGAAATGGAGTGGCTGCGGACAACAGGCACACGGATGCAGGTGCAGGAAACCTTCAGCTCGGGCAGGTGCATGATCTTGCGGCCCTCGTTCTGCATCTTCATTTCTTCGCTGGTGTAGCCTTCATATGCTTCACCGCCGATCTGGGGGATCAGGTTGTAGGCGATCTGGTGGGAGAACACCTTGGGCTGGTAAGTTTCGCCCTTGTACAGCGCCTCCACCTCGTTCATCAGTTCCACGGGGCCCTCTGCGCCGGCGCCGGAAACGGCCTGATAGGTAGAGGTGGTCATGGCGCGGATGGGTGCGATAGCGTTCAGCGCATTGACTGCGGTCACGGTGATGATGGTGGAGCAGTTGGGGTTGGAAATGATGCCCTTGTGGTTCTTCACATCTTCGGGGTTGACCTCGGGAACGATCAGAGGCACATCGTCGCACAGACGGAAGGCAGAGGAGTTATCTACGAACACAGCGCCGGCCTTTACGATGGCGGGAGCGAACTTCTTGGCGATGTCATTTTCTGCAGCGCCCAAAACGATGTCCACGCCCTCAAACGCCTCGTCACAAGCCAGACCGATGGTAACATCCTCGCCCTTGAACTTAAGGCTCTTGCCTGCACTGCGGGCGCTGGCCAGGGGGATCAGTTTGCCAACAGGGAAGTTGCGTTCTTCCAGAATATTCATCATTTCACGGCCAACAGCGCCGGTTGCGCCCAAAATGGCTATGGTATAAGTCTTCATAGGATAACCTCCAAATTACTTAATGAAACTGTTATATAGGACCCGGATGGCTTCGGCAAAGTCCTTGTTTTCCACGCCGAAGAAGATGTTCAGTTCGTCGGGACCCTGGTTGATCATACGGATATTGATACCTGCCTGACCCAGCGCAGCGAAGATCTTACCGGAAACACCGGGACGGAACTTCATCTGATGGCCAACGGCGGTAACGATGGCGATCTGATCGTGGACGGTGATGTTGTCGGGGTTGATTTCCTGCTGAATTTCAGCCAGAATTGCGTACAGATGGGGAGCGAGTTTGGCGGTAGGAATGGCCAAAGATACATTGTCCATACCGTTGGGCAGGAACTCCACGGACACACCGTGCTTTTCTAAAACGGAAAGAATCCGGCGCAGGATACCAACCTGATTGGTCAGACCTCGCTTGAAAATGGTGATGATGGAGTAGTCCTTCTTGCCGGCGATGCCGGTAATGATCCGGTTGGGGTCGACATCGGTCTCAAAGGACTTGCGGATCATAGTGCCGGGATCCTGAGGGGCGTTGGTATTGCGGATGTTCAAAGGAATGTTCTTTTTCCGGACGGGGAAGATGGCGCCTTCGTGCAATACATTTGCGCCGGCGTAAGCCATTTCGCGGAGTTCTTCGTAGGTGATCTCGGAAATGGGGTGGGGATTTTCCACAATCCGGGGGTCAGCCATCAGAATACCGGAAACATCGGTCCAGTTTTCGTAAACATCGGCGTCCAGCGCAGCGGCTGCCAGAGAACCGGTGATGTCACTGCCACCGCGGGAGAAGGTGCGGATGCTGCCGTCGGGCATCACGCCGTAGAAACCGGGGGTGACCACCTTCTTGCCTTTTGCTTTGGAGGCAAGGGCCGCGTAGGACTTTTCGGTGTCCACAGTACCGTCAATATTAAAGAATACCCACTCGGAAGCATCGATAAACTCAAAGCCTAAGTAAGCGGCCATCAATCTTGCAGAGTAATACTCGCCGCGGCTGGCCATTTCGTCCTGAGATACCTCCTTGGCATCCAGACGCTTTTTCAGCTCAGCAAAGTCGGTTTCCAAGTCCAAGGTGATGCCCAAGGTGTCCCGGATCTCCAAATAGCGGGAGGTGATCATCTCAAATACCGGGTCGCAGGCCACACCGTACTGGGTGTGGGCGTGGCACAGATACAAAAGGTCGGTGATCTTATGGTCCTGGCTGTTGCGCTTGCCTGCAGCGGAAACCACCACCACACGACGCTCTTTGTCGGCCATCAAAATGTCCCGGACTTTTTGGTATTGACCGGCGTCTGCCATAGAGGAGCCGCCGAATTTGGTTACTTTCAGCATAATATTCCGATTCCTTTCTCAGCCTTCCGCGAATGCAGCGATAAAGGCGTTAGGATTGTTTTTCCGCCATGCGTGGATCTGGCTGACGGAAACAGGCTTGGTGATGACTGCGTCATTCCAGCGCTCGTCTGTGTTTTCGGCAAGCCAGGCATCGCTCACGCCGCTGACATAGTAGCGCAAAGTGTCAGTGTTGTTGGTGGCTGTTTTTTCGCCGTAGGGGCTGTAGAAACCGCGGCCCAAAAGCACATCAGCGCAATCCTGTACAACATTGTATGCGGTGGGGTAGCGACCTGCGCCCTGTCCGTAGAAACTCATACGGTCGGAGGCAGAACCTACGAATGTGATCAGATTGTAGTTGGCGGGAACGGCAGATTCCGGCTGGCCTTGCTTTACCAATGTGGGCTGGACATAAGCGCTGATATTACCGTCTTTACACTTGCCGGTGGAGATCAGTTTGCAGACATAGCCCTTTTCGGTGAAGTTTGCAATATCGCTTGCCTTGATCTGGCTGATGCCCGCCACAGGAACGGTTTCCTTATCCAAACTCACGCCAAATGCGATGTTGGAGGACAAAATCACCTTGTGCCAAGTGTCGATGCCTTCCACATCGGTGGTGGGGTTGGCCTCTGCATAGCCCAGTTGCTGGGCCTGCTTCAAAGCCTCGTCATAGCCAAGACCCAGCCGGGTCATAGAGTCAAGAATATAGTTGCAGGTACCGTTCATAATGCCGCCGACCTGTTCAATGGTCTGCATACGGCGGGCCCGCTCCAATTCACTGAGCCAGCCGATGCCGCCGCCAACTGCGGCTGTGCAACGGAAACAAACGCCCTTTTCCTTTGCCAAGGGGATCAGTTCGTCATAGAAGGTGCAAACCAAAGCCTTGTTGGATGTTACGATGTTCTTGCCGGCCTCGATGGCGGCCTTTACAAATTCGTAAGCAGGGTGCAGACCGCCCATGGCTTCCACGATGGTGTCGATGGAATCGTCGGTGATCACATCCTGAAAATTCTTTGTTACCTGGGCGTCGGGCAAAGTCACATCTTCCAGACACACAACTTTTGCCACGGTCATATCCTGACGACCGGCGGTCAAATCATACACGCCGCGACCAACCACGCCAAAGCCCAACAAACCAATACGCATATCTATATCCTCCTGTCTCTCTGGGCAAGTGAAAAAATCCTTGAAATCACTTGCAATTTCTTGTAAAAAAGTATATCATATACCCAATGTTATTACAATTATGGTTTTAACAAAATAATTGTATCCATTATACTTTGTTTTTGTATAGAAAGTCAAGAAAAAATGCTGAAAAATGCGGAGGAAGACAGCATGCTTTACCATTCTACCCGAAATCATCTGAAAACTGTCGACAGCGCCCAGGCTGTCCTGTCCGGTCTTGCGCCTGACGGCGGCCTGTATGTGCCGGAAAAACTGCCCGCTATCGATGTGGCGGCCTGTTTGCAGGAAGATACTATGCAGATGGCCACCCGAATCATTGGCGCGCTTTTGCCGGATATTCCCAATATGGAAAAGTTAGTCAAGCAGGCTTACATCGGCAAATTCCAGACCGAGGAACTGACCCCTACTGTGGATACCGGCAAGTTTACCGTGCTGGAACTGTTCCGGGGTCCCACTTCCGCGTTTAAGGATGTGGCGCTGTGTATGCTGCCCCAGTTGCTCACCGCAGCAAAACGGGAAAAGGGAATGGAAGAGGATATTCTCATTCTGACCGCCACTTCCGGTGACACCGGCAAAGCGGCTTTGGCCGGCTTTGCGGATGTGGAAGGCGTGAAGATCTGCGTGTTTTATCCCGAAGGGGGCGTATCTGCCGTTCAAAGAGCTCAAATGGTGACCCAAGAGGGCAACAATGTGGCGGTCTGCGCGGTCAAGGGCAATTTTGACGATGCCCAGACCGGCGTGAAGAACATTTTCGCATCGGCGGAAAACGGCAGACTCACCGGTGGCAACCGCCTGCGTCTTTCCACTGCCAATTCCATTAACATCGGCCGTTTGGCGCCCCAGATCACATACTATTTCAAGGCCTACGCAGACTTACTCCGCCGGGGTCAGATCCAAATGGGCGACAAGGTGAATTTCTGCGTCCCCACCGGCAATTTCGGCGATATCCTGGCCGGCTGGCTGGCAAAAAAACTGGGTCTGCCTGTGGGCACTTTGGTCTGCGCGTCCAATGCCAACAATGTGCTGACCGACTTTATCCGCACCGGTACTTATGACCGCCGCCGTCCTTTGCACAAGACCGATTCTCCCTCTATGGACATTTTGGTCTCTTCCAATCTGGAGCGTTTGCTCTACTTCCTGTCCGGGGATACGGCTTTGGTGGCAGACCTGATGAACAAACTGAACAAAGACGGTTTCTACACCGTGCCGGACAGCCTGAAAACCGCCATTTCCGAAGAGTTCTGGGCAGGCTACTGCGACGACGAGACCGCCGCAAAGACGATTGAGAATGTGTTCAAGAATCAAAAGTATCTCTGCGACACCCACACTGCAACAGGCTGGGCAGTGGCAGAAGATTATGTAAACCAAACCGGCGACAAGCGGCCTATGGTGGTCCTGTCCACCGCTTCTGCCTATAAGTTCCCCGCGGCAGTTCTGTCTGCATTGGAATCTGCCGAGGGTATGGACGAATTTGCCCAGATGGAGCGGCTGGAAGAAGTGTCCGGCTTTGCCATTCCGGCGAATCTTTCCGGCTTGCGGCAGAAGAAAGAACTGCACACCGGCGTGATCGAAAAGAGTGCAATGCTTGACTTTGTTATGGGGTTATGATTATGAGATCTGTTACCATTCGCGTGCCGGCCACCACCGCCAATTTAGGCCCGGGATTTGATGCCTTTGGCTGCGCGCTGCAACTGTATACGGATGTAACATTTGAAGAGACCGAAAGCGGCCTTCAGATCACCGGCTGCGACGAGGCTTTCGCCGGCCCGGACAATTTGGCTTATGTGTCTTACTGCGCGGTTTTGGAATCCTTAAATGAGGAAATTAAGGGCGTGAAGATCCACATCGATGCCCACATTCCCATCTGCCGCGGCTTGGGTTCTTCCGCGGCGCTGCTTGTTGCCGGCGCTATGGGCGCGAATGTGCTGCGGGGCAACCGCCTGTCCACACAGGGACTTTTAAACATCACCAATGCTATGGAAGGCCACCCGGATAATTTAGGCCCTGCCTTTTTCGGCGGCTTGACCGCATCTATGGTGGATAACGGCCTGCCGGTTACGGTGAGTTTCCCTTTGCATTCCGATTGGGAGATCTTGGCGCTTGTGCCCGATTTCGATATGCCCACCCCCAAAGCAAGAGCCGTTTTGCCCCAGCAGGTGAGCCGGGAAGACGCCATTTACAACATTTCCCACGGCGCAATGGTACTGAAGGCTCTGGAACTGGGCGACGAGAAACTTCTGCGCCACGCTATGCAGGACAAACTTCACCAGCCTTACCGGAAGCATATGATCGCCGATTACGAGGCCATCGAGGAATTGGTGCGCACCAACGGCGCGGCATTTTGCTTAAGCGGCGCAGGCCCTACCTTGCTTTGCATCACCCGCAACAAGGCGCTGAAAGAAAAATTGCAGAAGAAGTTGCCTGCCATCACGGAAGCGAACTGGGAAATTATGCCCCTGCATGTGGAATTTGCGGGCGCAAGAGTCCTGTAAACCTGTGTAAAAAGGCAGATAAACACGGAAAAAACCCTTGACTTTTGGAAATCCTTCTGTTAGAATAGACAAGCCGCATTGAAAAGGCTTAAGTTGGTGCGCTCAAAAACGCGCCCGCCTTTAGAGCGAGTCTACACAAAATAAAGTAGGT
>JAFQDY010000116.1 GCA_017399325.1 Oscillospiraceae bacterium | reverse complement strand
CGCCGCACTTCCTTGAGAATCGCTTCCTGTAAATTGATAGGTTCAGACATATGTATTCCTTCTTTCTTTTGGGATACACAAATCTTACCATTTTTCACTTGTCGAATTCAGTTAGAATTTGTAGGGCCTTTGCAAGAATTTCTTCGTTGCCCTCACCTGACTCCCGACGGAGCCAGTGCATATTGGGATTTCTGCGGAACCAGGTCAGTTGTCGTTTGGCGTAATTGCGGGAGGCTTGCTGGACAAGGGCGGTCGCGGTTTCCAAACTGCTGCGGCCTTGCAGGGCGTCCACAAATTCCTTGTAGCCGATCGCCTGCATGGCGGTGCATTTTTCGGGAACGCCTTCTGATAAAAGACGGCGGATCTCGTCCAAAAGTCCCATTTGCAGCATCACTTCCACTCTGCGGTCGATTCTTTCGTACAGAGTGGCTCTGTTCGCATCTTCCAGAGCGAACCAGACGGGGTCGTATCGAGGTGGAATTTCCTGGGTCTTCCGGTTGTGTTCGGTGATGGTCTGGCCTGTTTCCAAATACACTTCCATGGCCCGAATGATCCGCTTTTGGTCGGACGGATGCAGCCGGTCTGCGGATTCCGGGTCAACTGCCCGCAGTTGCGCGATCACCGCTTCAATGCCTTCTTCTGCGGCTAACTTTTCCAGTTTTTCCCGGCAGCCGGTGGAGGGAACAGGGGCAAAGGAATTGCCCCGGATCAGCGCGTCCATATAAAGCCCCGTGCCGCCTACGATAATGGCGGTTTTTCCACGCTCCAAAATGTCGTCCACGATGGGCGTTGCCATAGCGCAGTACTTGCCAACGGAGAAGTCCTCCCAGGGCTCGGCCACCGAAAGCATATGGTGGGGGATGCCAGCCATTTCTTCTATAGTTGGCTTTGCTGTGCCAATGTCCATGCGCTTGTAAACCTGCATGGAGTCGCAGGATACGATTTCGCCGCCCAGCACCTTTGCAAGACCGATAGACAGGGCGGTCTTGCCGGAAGCGGTAGGCCCTGCAATGCAAATCAAATTATTCATAGGGTTATTCCTCGATTCCGCTTCCGTCGATGGCCTGCCCGCACTCCGGACAGAAGTTTGGCAAAGTCCATCTTCTGCGGACAAGATTATGGCCGCAGTTGGGGCAGCGGACAGTCAAACCGATAACAATTGACGCAAACATAAGGGCAAAACCGACCCACATACAGACCGGCCAGTTTTGGCTACTGCCCAACAGGGCAAGTCCCGCGCCGAAAATGGATAATCCCATAGAAAGGGCGTGTCGCACGCGTAAATGATTCATAGACACCTCGTTAACTGCGCTTAAATTGCTTTTCCAGTTGCTTTTTGCTCAAAGACACACAGATGGGTCTGCCGTGGGGGCAGTGCTTTAAGTCATCCCGGGACAGCACCTGCTGCGCCAGTTTCAAAAGTTCGGCTTCACTTGACTGCCAGCCGGCCTTGATGGCGGCTTTGCAGGCCACGGTGTGGAGCAGTTCGTCACGGACGGTCTTGGGGTCTTCCTTGCGGCCACTTAATAAATCTGCCGCCAAAAGTTCCAAAGAATCTGCTGCTTGTGCGCCGTCCAGATCCATAGGAATTTGACGAATAAGAACGGTGTTCTCACCGAATTCCTCGATTTCAAAGCCCAGTTCTTCCAAAAGGGCTTTGTTTTCCAGCAAAATTGCTGCCCCGTCAGCGCTCAACCGATGGGCGATGGGGGATAAAAGCGCCTGGGAGGAAATGGTTTCTTGATTTTCTTTCAGTTTCTCAAACAAGATCCGCTCGTGGGCGGCGTGTTTGTCGATCAGATAGGCTTCTTCGCCTTGCTCAACAATAATGTAAGTGTTATACAGTTCGCCCACATACCGCCAGGGAATATCTGTTTCCATAGCGGAGATCGTCACCTGTTCCGGTTCTGCCGCTACAGGTTCGGTGACCTTCGCAGGAATCACCGGCGCAGCCGTGGGGAGCATAGTATTTTCTCTGACCACAAAGGGGGTTTCCTCTTTCACTGCGGCTGCGGTAGCAGCAGCGGCTAAGGGAGAGGGCTTGGGCATATCCTTCACCGCGGCAGAGAAATGTTTGTACTCTTCGGTGCTCATAGTGCGGAAGAAATTCTCTTGCTTGTGGGGCACGGCAGATGTTTGTTTGGGAACTGCTGGGGGCGTATAGGCGGGGGCAGCAGGCACTTGTTTAAACTGTACCTGAGGCCGGTCTTCGGTCTTGTTTAAGCCGCCGAGAACACCGTAGTGAACGCAATCAAATACGGCCTTTTCGTTCAAAAATTTCACTTCCGTTTTTGCCGGATGGACATTCACATCCACCGCATTCACGGGAACGGTCAAATGCAATACGCAGGCAGGAAATTTGCCCACCATGATCTGATTCCGGTAGGCCTCTTCCAAGGCGGCCATCAACAGCCGGGACTTAACAGGCCGACCGTTCACAAAGAAGGTCTGCAAGGCTCTGCTGGGTCGGGCGTCGGAAGGTTTGGATACAAAGCCGGATAGGGTATAGTTGTCCCATTTGCTCTGAACGGCCACCATTTTGCC
This sequence comes from Oscillospiraceae bacterium, assembly GCA_017399325.1. Lineage (GTDB taxonomy): Bacteria > Bacillota > Clostridia > Oscillospirales > Oscillospiraceae > Faecousia. The sequence goes on along the minus strand of JAFQDY010000116.1, from coordinate 624 downwards.
GCACTCTCTGCCGTAAACGCAGTAAACTGCGGCCTCAAGGCTGCCGCTGCCAGGTGTGGACAGCACTTCCTTGCCGTCCCGCAAAATGCGGAATGCCACTTCCGGGTGAGCCAGCGCCTGCATCTGTACGGCGGCGGTCACCTTACTGCCCTCTACTGTGTCGGATTTCATAAACTTCATTCTCGCCGGGGTGTTAAAGAATAAGTCCCGCACGATAATGGTAGTACCTGTGGGGCAGCCCACTTCCGACTCCTCCGTGACCGTGCCGGCTTCCAAACTTAAGGAAGTGCCGGCAATCGAATCGGGGGTCTTGGTCAGCAGATCGATCCGGCTGACAGAGGCAACGGCGGCCAATGCTTCGCCGCGGAAACCCATTGTTTGGATGGCGGCCAGATCCTCGGCGGTGCGCAGTTTGGAAGTAGCGTGGCGCAAAAAGGCGCTTTTTGCATCTTCCGGCAACATACCGCAGCCGTTGTCGGTTACCCGCAAAAAGGTCATACCGCCGTCGCGAATTTCAATGGTCACTTGGGTCGCGCCTGCGTCCACCGCATTTTCCAGCAGTTCCTTGGCAACGGATGCCGGGCGCTCCACCACCTCACCGGCGGCAATTAAGTTGGCAATATG
>JAFQDY010000115.1 GCA_017399325.1 Oscillospiraceae bacterium | reverse complement strand
TAGCACCTAAAAAGGATGGGGATTTTCTTGAGATAAGGAAAAAACCGCAGGAATCCTTGGTGGATTGCCAGGATTTTTGACGCAATATCGAGGAAATCCGCGCCTTTTTAGGCAATTTATCACTATGGCGCACTGCCCAACGAGGGGGCCTTAATTTTATTTTGATTGTTCCAGATAGATGAGCAGCACCGCAATATCCGCAGGGCTGACACCGGAGATCCGGCTGGCCTGTCCCAAGGAAACCGGGCGAATCTCACTTAACTTCTGCCGGGCTTCCAAACGCAGACCGGCAATGGATTCATAATCCAAGTGTGCAGGAAGCAGCCGCGCTTCCTCTTTTTTGAACTCTGCCACCTGCTTTTCCTGCCGTGCCAAATAGCCGGCATATTTCACTTGAATCTCCACCTCTTGGGTGACGGATTCGGGCAGTTCCGGCCGGTTCGCATCAAAAGGCGCAATATCCCCATAAGTCACTTGGGGGCGGCGGAGCAGATCTGCCAGACGGGCGGAAGATTCCACCGGGGTGGACTCCCGTTTGGCAAGCATTTCATTGAGTTCTTTGGACGCAGGCACGCCGCAGGATTCCAGCCGGCGAATTTCCCGTTCTACCGCTTGGTATTTTTCTTCCACTTGCGCCAGCCGTTCAGCAGGAACAAGGCCCACTGCCGCGCCGATGTGGGTCAGCCGGCGGTCGGCGTTATCCTGCCGGTGGAGCAGCCGGTATTCGCTGCGGCTGGTCATGATCCGGTAGGGTTCTTCCGTGCCTTTGGTCACCAGATCGTCAATGAGCGTGCCGATGTAACTGGTGTCCCGGGTGAGGATCAGGGGGTCTTTTCCCTGAATTTTTAGTGCCGCGTTGATGCCGGCCACCAATCCTTGCACCGCCGCTTCTTCATAACCGGATGAGCCGTTGAACTGGCCCGCACCGTAAAGACCGGAAATTTTCTTGTATTCCAGCGTGGGAAGCAACGCGGTCGGGTCGATACACTCGTACTCAATGGCATATGCCGGCCGCATCATCTGGGCGTTCTCCAAGCCGGGTACGGAGTGGAGCATTTCCAGTTGCACATCTTCCGGCAGGGATGAGGAAAAACCTTGAATGTACATTTCTTCTGTATCCAGGCCGCAGGGTTCGATGAACAACTGGTGGCGGCTTTTGTCCGCAAAGCGGACGATCTTGGTTTCAATACTGGGACAGTACCGTGGGCCAACGCCGGAGATGGTACCGTCATACATAGGGCTGCGGTGAAGATTCGCCTTGATGATCCGGTGGGTCTCCTCGTTGGTGTAGGTCAAGTAGCACACCGCTTGGTTGTTGAGTTCATGGGTGGTGCGGAAAGAAAAAGGCTCGGGACTTTCATCGCCCGGTTGCAGTTCCATCTTGGAAAAGTCGATGGACCTGCGGTTGACGCGGGGCGGTGTGCCGGTCTTGAATCGGCGCAAGGGAAGTCCCAATGCCCGCAAATTGTCTGCCAAGCCGATGGATGCGTGCATACCGTCCGGGCCGGCAGATTGGACGGACTCGCCGGTGATGACGGTGCTGTCCAGATATGTGCCGGTGGCAATGATCACTGCTTTGGCGTCATAAATTGCGCCCAAGCCGGTTTTTACGCCGGATACCTTGCCGTTTTCCGTAAAGATCTCCACGATCTGCGCCTGCTTTAACTGCAGGTTCTCCTGCAGTTCCAGGGCGTGTTTCATATACTGCTGATATTGCCGCCGGTCACCTTGGGCCCGCAAAGAATGGACCGCCGGGCCTTTGCCCTTGTTCAGCATCCGGTACTGGATACAGGCCGCATCTGCCGCCAGACCCATCTGACCGCCCAAAGCGTCCAGTTCCCGGACCAGATGGCCCTTGCCGGTGCCACCGATGGCGGGATTGCAGGGCATATTGCCCACCGCATCCAGATTGATGGTGAAGATGATGGTATCAAGTCCCAAACGGGCAGAGGCCAGCGCCGCTTCAATGCCGGCGTGGCCGGCGCCGATGACGACTACATCACATTTTCCTGCGTGGTACATTCCGGTTTCTCCTTCTTTTCTTCGGGCAAAACAAAGGGTTTGCACACCACTTCGCACCGGTTGAT
>JAFQDY010000114.1 GCA_017399325.1 Oscillospiraceae bacterium | reverse complement strand
TGGTGGAGCCGGCGATTGCTTCCTCCACTTCCTCAATCTGATAATACTTGATGCCTGCAGGGAAGGCCTTTACAAACTTGGGGTGCTGATCTGTTTTGCGGCAGGTGTCGATGATCTCCCGGTCCAAATGGGTACCCACCAGGCGTACCTCGTGGCCGTTTTCCCGTGCGGGGAATGCCAGCGCGGAACCCATCATGCCTGCGCCGATAATTGTTACGATGGCCATAATGCTTGCTCCTTGTCTTGTGTTAATATCAAAAGTATACTTCTAAAACCCAAGAAAATCAATACATACTCCGGTTAGTCATTCTTCATCCGGCTGCTGACCGTCGTGGGCCAACCATTGACACTCGGTAATTTCCATATTTGTAAAAGTTGCTTTAAAGGAAGAGCCTTCGGGACTGCAGGCGTAAACGCCAAAACGGATGGTGCCGCCACCGTTCCACATATGACAGATCCGCATCTGCTTGAATGTAATACCGTCTTCGGAACAGTCGATGCGGTAATCATCTTCCCGGCGACTGAATCGGTACCACATGGATTTGATACCGGCATCAATTTCCGTGGTTGCCCAATCGGAATAGCCGTTGTTTGTGACAACACTTCCAAGATGCTGAAACTTGTCGTTTTCGTATTCAACGGAAGCCTTAAGCCAGTTATCGCTGTCAAGATACAGTACAACACCGCACTGGTCAAATCTGTGTTTGCTTTCAAATTCCGTTTTCACCACAAAGGAGAAGTATTTCTCATCCGTTTCCAGCTGCAGCACAGGGGCGTTATCGTTCCGGAAATGATAAAAGGTTCTTTGCCACAGGTCTGTGTGGGGGGCAGTAATAATTTCAATTTTATCGGCGGATATACAAAAATCCCTGGGCATCCTTGTCCACGCTAACTTGCTTGTATCCAGTTTCATATCCTATACCTCGTTTTCAAGTTTCTCTGACGCAATTATACTCCAACCTAAACAGGAAAGCAAGCACAGTAGACCGCACTATTGCAAGTTACAATTGTCCCAAAGAGAATTCAGAACAAGACTTGTATAACAAACACCTGACCAATGACAGATTCTGCCATAGGCCAGGTGCTTTTTAGCATATTAGTCTTTTGCGGGTTCTATGGAAATCAGCCGGACTTCCAGCATATCCAGCATGGCATCCAGTTCCAGAGTGTGGTTTTTTACCTCAGTAAGGTATTTGCTGCATTTGGGTACACAGTGCGCCTCTAAAACGGTCAACTCCTGTTGCGTGTCAAGTTCCAAAGCACCCATATCCACCCATTGGTCGAAGGCGGAACCGGACTTGCGACTAACAGTCGTTTCCCGCACCAGATACGAGCCGTTACGCATATTGTTCAGAGACAGATGCACATCCAGGCTTTGCACCGGGTCAAAAGGCGTATAGCGGTCGGTGAAGGTCATATCAAACCGCTCGCCCAAGGCGTACAGATGGGAAAAATGGCGGTAGTTATAGAGCATCAGAATATAGCGGTCGCCCTGCCGGGTGGCAAACCAGCCTTCTCCTTTTCCCACAAAGGCATCACCCAACTGCCGCAGCAGCCATAAGGCAAAAAGCATGGCTGTTACGATACGCTGAAATTTGCCTAACATGATGGCGTGTTGCAGATACTGCAACACGCCCTTCTCTTTTGCAGAGAAGGGCGCTAAGTTGCAATTTCCTCCGCACTATGCTACAATAGCCCCAACGAAAGGGAGGAAATACCATGAAAAAAGTACTTTTCGTCTGCCACGGGAATATTTGTCGCAGTCCTATGGCGGAATTTGTTTTGAAGGATATGGTGAAAAAGGCAGGGCTTGCCCACAAATTCCAGATCGACTCTGTGGCAGTCAGTTCGGAAGAGTGGGGAAACCCCGTTTATCCCCCTGCCCGCCGGGAACTTGCCAAGCACGGCATCGCCTGTGACGGGCATCATGCCCGTAAGATCACCCAGGCAGATGTAGACACATACGATCACATCTACTATATGGATTCCTCCAACGCCCGGTATCTG
>JAFQDY010000113.1 GCA_017399325.1 Oscillospiraceae bacterium | reverse complement strand
TGTGTATTTGATAAAAGCCCGGGCAAAGGGTTTTCCGGTTCGGTTGGCATAGCCGATTGCGTGGGGTGTGCCGGAATCGGGTACGCCGCCTACATAGTCAATGTCAGTTGCGCGACCTTTCTGCATATCACGCTCTGCTATAGATGCGCCGTTGCGGTAGCGCATCGACTCCACATTTATACCCTCGTAGGTAGATGTGGGGTAGCCATAGTAACTCCACAGGAAGGCGCACATCTTCATTTGTTTACCGGGTGCAGCAAGTTGCGTCATACTGTCAGGAGTCAGTTCAACAATTTCACCGGGGCCAAGTTCACAGACCTTTTCATAGCCCAACTTGGTAAAGGCAAACTCTTCAAAGGATGCGCAGTAGCCGTAATCGTCCTTGCCGATCTGTACGGGGATCCTGCCAAGACGGTCACGGGCCGCAATCAAACTGCCCGTATCGGTAAGGATCAAAATATTGGCCGTTCCCTCAATCACAGACTGGGCGTATTGGATACCTTCCACAAAATTTGCTTTGCGGTTAACAAGCGCAGCTACCAGTTCAGTGGAATTTACACGACCACCGGTCATAGCATCAAAATATCCGCCGCGGCTGTCTGTGATGTCGTCAATCAATGCATCGGCATTTGCGATATAACCGATCGTTGTAATGGCATATGTACCAAGATGAGAGCGGATCAACATCGGCTGAGGGTCAGTATCGCTGATGCAGCCGATGACAGATGTGCCCCGCATTTCGTCAAAAATATGCTCGAATTTTGTCCTGAACGGTGAATTTTCAATGTTATGAATCTTTCGCTGCAGACCGATCTCCGGATCCCAGGCGGCCATACCGCCGCGACGCGTTCCCAAGTGTGAGTGGTAGTCCACACCAAAGAACACATCGGTCATACAGTCAATTTTTGATGCGACTCCAAAGAATCCTCCCATGGAAAATCTCCTTTGCTTTTATAAGTGATAATTACGCGAAGAACAACTTGTTAAGCGTCATGGGGTCAACATACTGACCATCCTTGTATACACGCATATTACCGGATGCGATCTCGTCGATCAGCATAACCTTGCCCTCGGGATCATAACCAAACTCGAACTTGATGTCATACAGGTCCATGCCCTTGCCCTTCAGATCATCAGCGACGATCTTTGTGATCTTCTGAGTCATATCCTTCAGGTCGTCGTACTGTTCGGCGGTCATAACACCCAGATCAACCAAGCCATCCTTCGTTACCAGAGGATCGCCCTTCTCGTCGTTCTTGAAGGTGGTCTCAACATAAGCAGGCAGATCCTGACCCTCAGCGCAGTAGTCAGAGTAACGGCGGAAGAAGGAGCCAACAGCCTTGTAGCGGCAAATAACCTCCAAACCCTTGCCGAAAACCTTTGCAGGAAGAACTTCCATAGTGGTGTCGTCAAGATTTGCGCTTACATAGTGTGTGCGGATGCCCGCTTCATTGATCTTCTCAAAGAAGTAAATGGACATACGCAGGTTCACATCGCCAACTCCCTCGATGGTCAGACCGACAGAGTTTTCGCCGGGATCAAACACGCCGTCCTTGCCGGTGCATTCGTCCTTAAACTTCAACAAGCAGTT
>JAFQDY010000112.1 GCA_017399325.1 Oscillospiraceae bacterium | reverse complement strand
GGTAGCCCGGGGATTGTTGCCGCCGGCGCCGTTGACCAGAATATCACAGGGACCCAAATCTTTCAAAACAGCCTGATGAACGGCTTCCAGAGATTCCGGCTCCAAAACGTTGGCCTTGTAGCCTTCACAGATAAAGCCTTCTGCCTTCAGTTCGTCGGCCAGTTTCTTAACGGCTTCTTCGTTCAAGTCCAGCGCGGCAACCTTAGCGCCGCTTTGGGCAAATGCCCGGGCCATTGCACCGCAGATCAGACCGCCTGCGCCGGTAACAACGGCTACTTTGCCGGAAAAATCAATGTTTAAGGGAAGATCGATCATAATTTTACCTCCTAGAGTTCCTTTTCAGGTTCAAGATACCCACATTGTAACACATAATTTTTTATATCGCAATAGGCGCTTTTATTGATAAAGTCCATATTTTTGTGTAATTCGCGCCAATTTATAAAGCAAGGGTTTACTCAAAACCAAAAGTGTAACCAGCGTACAGCCGGCTTGTATCAGATTGGTGGGAATGGCGGCGGCGTAAATGCCAAAGACAGAAGCCGGCGTAAACACTGTCAAGGAAGTCAGCACTGTGGAAGTGTCCAAGATCGGACACACCGTAAACAACACCGCTACGAACCCGAACAGACCAAGGCTCAGAGGGTCTTTGGGCAGACGGTCTTTTTTGTGATAACAAGCGCCTGCAACAAGGCCGCAAATGCCGTAGGCCAGCATCTGCCAAGGTGTCCAGGGGCCTTGTCCAAACAGAAAATTGCTGGCAAATGCGCTGACCGCGCCCACCAAAAATCCCCCCTGGGCGCCGCAGACGATGCCCGAGAGAATGATCACGCCAAACAGTGGTTTAAAGTGGGGAAGCCACACGAAAGCCGCCCGGGAAGCCACCGCCAAGGCGCATAAAACCGCGATCAGAACCAGTTCTCTTGCCTGAGGCCTGCGGTCTTCAAATGCCAGAAAAAAGGGCAGAAGAACGAAAAGGATCACCAGTGTGGAGGTGAGATAAAACCCCCGTCCCGGCAAGAACCGCCCCAAAAACAAAGCCCCGGGGATCAGCACAAAAACCGACAAAAGGGTAAAAACCGTGGATTTTTTCATCACATACCCTCCGAATTTTCCCGGAACAGGGCAACCACATCGTCCGGCGTAACGGCATTTTGGAAGAAAGACCGACTCATCCGGTTGGCGGCGGTGGTGTAGAAACTGTTGCCGCCAAAGAATTGCCGGGGCGTCTGGGTGGTCAATACCTGTCCGTCAAAGACCATACTCACAAAATCCGCGTATTTGGCGCAAAATTCCACATCGTGGGACACGATGACCACCGTGATGCCTTGTTCTTTTAGTTTACATAATATTTCCGCGAAGGCTTCTTTGAAGAAGCAATCCATACCCTTGGTGGGTTCGTCCAAAAGCAATAATTTGGGGTCTGTGAGCAGCACTTTTGCCAGCGCGACCCGTTGCTGCTCACCGCCGGAAAGATCATAAGGGTGGCGGTCCAGAAGCGCGTCAATTTGGCATAAAACGGCCACTTCTTTCAGCCGGTTTTCGTCCTGACAAACTTCCTGCATGTCTTCCGAAACCGAGTCTTTCACAAACAGACTCTTGGGGTCTTGGGGGAGCATGGCAAGGCAGTTTGCAAACAGGGAATTTCCCTTGTAATGACTTACTTTTTTGCCGAATATCGAAACTGCTCCCCGATAGGGCCTTGCGCTGCCGCAAACGGCTTTTAGGAGGGTGGATTTTCCTGCGCCGTTGCCGCCCACGATGGCGTGGATGGTACGTCCGGAAACTGCAAGTTCCGCGCCCCGCAAAACATCTTGAGAATTCCGTTCATACCGGAACCAAATGTCTTTTAACTGCAAGGCAGCAGGTGTTTTTTCACCGGTTTCGGAGTTGGGAAGTTGGGTGCATTTCAAGGCCGTGGGCAAGGTGTTTTCCAGCCAAGTGCGACCTTCCCGCACGGTCAAAGGACTCTCGCCCTTGCCGCTGCTGCGGTAGAACACCTGGGCGGAAGTGGGCATAGCCGCAAACATAGGATCTTGCCGTTCCCAAAGATGTCCGGCGGCGTTTTTTGGCAGATCTTCTTCGATAATACGGCCGCGCTCCATCACCACCACCCGGTCAACGGCAGGCAAGATATCCTCCAGCCGATGCTCGGTGATGATCACGGTTGTGCCCAGTTCCAGATTGATCTTTCTGACGGTATTCAGAAAATCCGATGCCGCCAAGGGGTCTAACTGGCTGGTGGGTTCGTCCAAAATCAGCACATCCGGCTGCATTGCCATAACGGATGCCAGATTCAGCAGTTGCTGCTGACCGCCGGACAGGGTGGCAACATCTTTGTGAAACCAATCCCCAATACCGAAATAGCAGGCCATTTCGCCAACGCGGCTGCGCATGGTTTCCCGGTCGCACCCGACGGACTCCAAACCGAACGCCAGTTCGTGCCAGACTTTATCGGTAACGATCTGCTCGGCGGGATTTTGCATCACATAACCGATCTTGCAGGCTTGTTCTATGGGCGGCACTTGCGCCAAAGGGGTATCCCCCAACAGGATCTGACCGGTGCGCTCACCGTGGGGGGTGAGTACCGATTTCAGATGGCGCAAAAGGGTGGTCTTACCGCTGCCGCTTTTGCCGCAAATGGCAATATATTCGCCCTGTTTGATGGTTAAGTTAATATCCTGCAAAGCAGGCGCATTTGCGCCGGGATAGGCAAAGGTCAGATCTTGGATATGAATATGCGGCACAAAACCACCTCCTTAATGTGAATGATCGTGGGAATCAGCAGAAAAATGCAGTAAACAGGCAGAAAAACCGAAACCGGCGCAGCGGTGAAGACCGGCACATAGGCGGCCTCTGTCGCCCCGACCGCCGCCCCGCAAACAGTAACCGCAGCGGTCAAAGCCAGCGCTGCCAGCAAGACCCAATCGGAAAGATGCAGCCGGTAGACCTGAAAATTCGTCCGTCGGGCAGTGCCGTAGCCACGGCAGCGCATGGAATCTGCGGTGAGGATACCGCTTTCCAGCGACCAGCCGGCAAGGGCCAAAAGGACGGTCATACCGCTGGAGATCTTCTGCCGAAACGTAAGATTTTCGCCGCTTTTTCCAATGCAACGCCGGGCGTCCGTGATTTGTTTGGACTTGTAAAGAAGCGCCGGAATAAGCCTGAAAACCATCACCAAAAGCAAAGAAAGCGCCGGCATCAGATTGCCAAACAGGGCGGTGAATTTGTCCTCGGTCATCACGCGGTTATAGCAGCCGAACCACAACAGGGTGATCACCAGAATACTGCCCACCGCAAAGCCGTATCCCAGTGCTTCCTGGGTGTAAGGCCTGCCGAAAAGGTGGAACAAAATATGTTCGCCCCGGGTGTTGAAAAGGGGATTGATGGCGGCAATGATCAGAAACAGCGGCAGCATCATTGCCATACTTTTCAAGGCTTTTTGGCCGCAGAGCAGAAGATAGTACGCGCCTGCGCAAAGCAGACCCGCCAGCAAATAAGCCGGATGCTGAAACAGAACGCCAAACACGATGGCCCCGACAAAAAACAAAAAATTCACCGCCGGATGGCATTTGGAAAAGCCGTCCTTACCCATATCGATCCCTCCTTTCAAAAATAAAAAAGTCCCCAGTTTGGGGACTTTCAGCGCACAAAAAACCAACGAACAGACATCCCCAAGAGTCCTTCGTTTTCCATCTGATGCTGTATTCCGGCTCATGACACCATCTTGCGACCGCCTTCTCGACTTTCGTCAATGGCAGTTGCGGCTTTTTCGTCATTCTACGGCGGCTTGGTACCGCTGGGATATGCCCATTCCAATCTCATCAGAATCGTTTGGATATTGTATTTTGTCCAAGTATAGCACATTTGCGTAAATTTTGCAAATGGAAAAATATGCGTTGACATTGCCCGGCGATTTTGGATATAATGATCTTGAAGCAGAGTCTTTGGGCGTGGCAAGAGAGCCGGATAGCGGTGACTCCCCCGCCGGGGTGGACTTTGCTTCCTTGCAAATGTTGGAATCCTCGAGAATGGCGTTAGGCGGCTTGCCGAAACGGCGGTAGAGGATTCCAACTATTTCGCTCAATTGATATTCCGCCTTGACAACGGCGCGCTTTTGCGATAGAGTGTTTGTAGTGAACTTGATTTTTGCGGCAAGGCCACGGAGGTTATTCGTTGCACCTACCGGATCAAGGGAACTGTTAGTCGTTTGGGGAATTGAACCCCGTCTGCTAACCTACGGATAAAACCATCAGGGTTGTTTAGACCGCTGGGTATTGGATTCCCAGTCCTCTGGAGCGCTTTGGTGGTTTTTCTTTTATTCATTTTTGGAATAATCAATATGGCTTTTATCTGCCGGATATGGTATGTACCATTCTTGATGATCAGCGCCATCAGTAAATTGCGTGTTGATTTTTCCTGTTAATTCGTGTATACTGACAACAGAAAGATCCGGGATAGTTACGGACGCGACTTCGGTCGATGCTGTAACATTGACCCCGGATTTTTTCATTACTGCACTTGGAGATAGTTCTTCCTTGACACCTGCAAGGGTTGCTGGTAATATATTCATTGAAAGATGTATCGTTCAATACCGAAGGCACAGTGCTGCCGGAAGTTCTTTGCGATGCGTCTTTCTTTTTGCAAATTTGACTTTGTGCCGATGAGGGGAGTTTTTCTTGACTTCTCCAATTGCAACGGATATAATGTTATTAGAAGCAATTGTGTCACGCAGAGAGGTACTGGGGCGTTTGCTCCCTCCGGGATTCACATTGTTTTCACAGAAGGCTGATTCAGGCGGATTTGCTCTGCCGTTTCAGCCTTCTATGTTTTGATTGACTTTTTGCGCGGACGGTGCTATATTGTTAACGGTAGTTGTCGTGGCCGCCGTTCCGGCCCCTTCTACCTTTTTTATTTCTGTGTTGACATTTCTGCGCGTTCCCGATATACTGAATTTGGTAGATGACATATCGGCCTTTGAGCCAATCGTGGAAATGATTTTCCGTCAGGTATGTTATCTGCCTTTTCTTTTTTCAAAGAACAGACGGCCTTTCCTGTAAGAAACGAGGTGTGTTTATGAGCAAATTTTCCGAGTGGTTCGGTATGCGATCGGCCAAGCAAAAGGCGCAGGACGCGCAAAATTATAACCGCTGGGCATTTCCCTACGGCCAGAGCCAACGGCAGAAGATCGAAAGTATACTGAAAGACCTGTTTCCCGACGAAGATCCTTTGATCGCAATGATGCTGTTTTTGCAGGGAAAAGAGGCCTATACCGGGGAAGACCCTCTGGAAGGGAAGGGCCCCAGAAACTGCTCCGAACAAACCCGGATCGATTACGCGGTGGGGGCGATGAAAGAGACCCTGACCGGCCGTTTGCGAAAGCGGCTGCCTTTGTATCTGGCGCTGATCGTGGCGGATCAGCAGGTGGACGAAACCCTGCAATACCCCCAAAAATCGGAACTGCTTGCGCTGGCAGAAACTATGGAGCAGTATCTGTAGCATATTATGTAAACCAAATGGACGCATCAACCGGCAGATGCGTCCATTTTTCTTAATAAATTCAACGGTTTTTGCGAATTTTCTATTGACAAAGCAAACGGCAGATGTATAATTGTATACAAACATTCAAAAATTCTGAAATCCCATTTCAAGAAAAGTGAGGAGCAAATATGTTAGAAATTTCCAACAAGACCAATCTGCTTGAGCAAAAGTCCTACAAATACTCTTTGCAGGATGTTGCCGAACCCAATCTGCAGCGGGACATTTACACAGAGGGTATGGTGCCCAAGGTGGCGTTCAACCACCGCCGCGTGCCTATGAATATGCCTCAGGAGATCTGGATCACCGACACCTCTTTGCGGGATGGCCAGCAATCCGTGGAGCCCTATTCTGTGGATCAGATCGTGAAGATCTATAAACTGCTGAACAAACTGGGCGGTCCTTTCGGCATCATTCGCCAGACCGAGTTCTTTATCTACAGCCAAAAAGACCGGAAAGCCATTGAAAAATGTATGGAACTGGACCTGAAATTCCCGGAGATCACCACCTGGATCCGCGCCAGCAAGGAAGACTTTAAACTGGTCCGCGACCTGGGTATTAAGGAAACAGGCATTCTGGTCAGTTGCAGCGACTACCACATCTTCAAGAAGATGAAGATGACCCGTAAGGAAGTTATGGAGCATTATTTGGCCACTGTGCGTGACGCATTCGAAGCCGGCATTATGCCCCGCTGCCATTTGGAGGACATCACCCGGGCCGACTTCTACGGCTTCGTGGTGCCTTTCGTCAACGAGTTGCAGAAACTGTCCCAGGAGGCAGGTATTCCTGTACGTATCCGCGCTTGCGACACCATGGGTTACGGCGTTCCCTATACGGAAGCGGCTATGCCTCGCAGCGTTGCCGGCATTATCTACGGTCTGCAGCACTATGCGGATGTACCCAGCGAAATGCTGGAGTGGCACGGCCACAATGATTTCTACAAAGCCGTTGCCAATGCATCTACCGCCTGGCTTTACGGCGCGTCTGCGGTCAACTGCTCCCTGCTTGGCATCGGTGAGCGTACCGGCAATGTTCCGCTGGAGGCAATGGTGTTTGAGTATGCATCTTTGCGCGGTTCTTTGGACGGTATGGATCCCACAGTGATCACCGAGATCGCGGACTTCTTCCAAAATGAAGTTGGCTATCCCGTTCCCGATATGACACCGTTCGTGGGCCGTAACTTCAATGTGACCCGTGCCGGTATCCACGCCGACGGCCTGTTGAAAGACAAAGAGATCTACACCATTTTTGATACAGAAAAATTGCTGAACCGGCCTGCTACCGTGCAGATCGGCAAGGCATCGGGCCTTGCAGGCATTTCCTACTGGATCAATGAAGCCTACCGCCTGACCGGTGACCGGAAAGTGGACAAGCGGGATCCGCTGGTAGTGGCCCTGAAAGAATGGATCGACAAAGAATATGAAGACGGCCGCCAGACCGTTTTGTCCAACAAAGAGTTGGAGGCCAAGATCAATGAACTGGCTCCCGGCAGATTCACACGGTAAGGAGGACGAAGCAATGAAAACATTTCAAACCACATCTTTGGCAGACCAAGTGTTTGAAAAACTGGAAAACGACATTATTAGCGGTGTCTATGCCCGTGGCGAGATCCTTACCGAACTGAAACTGGTGGAGCAGTTGGGCGTAAGCCGCACCCCCATTCGGGAGGCCCTGCGCCGGTTGGAGCAGGAACGGCTCATCGAAGAAACCGGCAAAGGCTCCAAGGTTTTGGGCATCACCGAAGATGACCTGCTGGATATTATGCATATCCGGGAAAAGATCGAAGGCGTGGCCGCCTATTATGCCTGTTTGAATATGACTCCGGAAGGCCTGAAGGAACTGGAGCATATCGTGGATCTGCAGGACTTTTACCTGTCCAAGACCGACACGGACCATCTGCGTGCGGCTGATGACCGTTTCCACGATGTGATCTGCGAACTCAGCCGCAGAACGGTGATCCGGGACACGCTCGTTCCTCTGCACCGGAAAACCAGACGCTACCGCAAAACAGCCATCGGCAACAAAGACCGGGCCGCAAATTCCCTGCAGGAGCATAAGGATATTTTGGCCGCAATGCAGGCCGGCGATCCCGACAAAGTCAAAGTGGCTATGGATTACCACATTTCTAAGGTAAAAGAGAATCTGCTGAAGGAGAAATAATATGGGAATGACCATTGCACAAAAAATCATCGCCGCCCATAAGTTAGAGGGCGATATGACCGTAGGCAGTCAGGTCGCTCTGCGGATCGACCAGACATTGACCCAGGATGCCACCGGCACTATGGCCTATCTAGAACTGGAAACTATGGGCATCGACCGGGTAAAAACGGAACTGAGCGTTGCCTATGTGGACCATAATACTTTGCAATCCGGCTTTGAAAATGCCGACGACCACCGCTACTTGCAGACTGTAGCCGCCAAGTATGGCGTGCATTTCTCCCGTCCCGGTAACGGCATCTGCCATCAGGTCCATTTGGAGCGGTTTGGCAAGCCCGGCAAGACCCTCATCGGTTCTGACAGCCACACCCCTACAGGCGGCGGCATCGGTATGCTGGCCTTTGGCGCTGGCGGTCTGGACGTGGCGGTCGCTATGGGCGGCGGCGCTTACTACATCAATATGCCCAAAATGTTCAAAGTGGAACTGACCGGCAAACTGAATCCCTATGTAACTGCCAAGGATGTGAGTCTGGAACTGCTCCGGATCCTGTCCGTCAAGGGCGGCGTTGGCGCCATTATCGAATGGGGCGGCGAGGGCGTGAAAACCCTGTCTGTTCCCGAGCGGGCCACCATCACCAATATGGGTACGGAACTGGGCGCAACCACTTCCATCTTCCCCTCCGACGAAACCACCCGGGCGTTCCTGAAAGCCCAGGGCAGAGAACAGGATTACACCCCCCTCGCCAGCGACGAGGATGCGGTTTATGACCGGATTATCCCCATCGATCTGTCTGCGCTCAAGCCTATGATCGCCTGTCCTCACAGCCCCGATAATGTGGTCAGCGTGGAATCCATCGCCGGCACAAAGGTAGATCAGGTCTGCATTGGCTCCTGCACCAATTCTTCTCTGTACGATATGCTGAAAGTGGCAGAAATGCTGAGGGGCAAGACCATTCACCCCAATGTGAGTTTGTCTATCTCTCCCGGCTCCAAGCAGGTTCTGCGGATGCTGTCCGATTGCGGCGCGCTCAGCCACATTCTGGCTTCCGGCGCCAGAGTGCTGGAATGCGCCTGCGGCCCTTGCATCGGTATGGGCTTCTCTCCCAATTCCGGCGGCGTGAGCCTGCGTACCTTCAACCGTAATTTCCTGGGTCGCAGCGGCACCAAGGACGGCCAGGTGTATTTGGTATCTCCCGAAACTGCCGTAGCGGCAGCCCTTACCGGCGTGATCACCGACCCCACCACACTCCCGCCCATCGCTCCTGTAAAGATGCCCGAGACCTTCACCATTGACGACTCCGCGGTGATCCCGCCTTTGAGCCCCGAGGCAGCCAAGGATGCAGAAGTTCTCCGTGGCCCCAACATTAAGGAATTCCCCAAGAGCAAACCCTTCGAGGATACTTTGAATGCCCAACTGGTGCTGAAAGTGGGCGATAACATCACCACCGACCACATTATGCCCGCCGGCGCAAAGATCTTGCCTTACCGGTCCAATATTCCGTTCTTGTCCCAGTTCTGCTTCTCCGTGTGCGACCCGGACTTCCCGGAGCGGGCCAAGCAGGCAGGCGACGGCGTGGTCATCGGCGGCAGCAACTACGGTCAGGGTTCTTCCCGTGAGCATGCGGCGCTCGTACCTATGTACTTGGGTATCCGCTGCGTCATCGCCAAGAGTTTTGCCCGTATCCACATTGCAAACCTCATTAACGCAGGCATTCTGCCGTTGACTTTTGCAGACCCTGCTGATTATGATAGCCTGAACGAGGGCAGCCGGCTGACATTCAAAAACCTGAAAGACGGCATCGCCACCGGTAAGGTCACAATGACCGACGAGGCAACCGGCAAGGAGATCTTGCTCACCGGCGATTTTACAGAGCGCCAGCAGCAGATCCTGCTGTGCGGCGGTCTACTGAACTACACAAAGGAGAACAGTTAATATGGAACATATGGAAAAAGCGCTTGCCCATTTTGAAGCCATTCTGCAGGAGCAGTTTAAGCGCCTGGAAACTATGAATAAGCCGAAGAAAGACTTTTCCGCTATGGAAAAAGTCACCATCGGCGTCTGCGGCGGCGATGGCATCGGCCCGATCATCACCGATCAGGCTGCCCGCATTTTGGCGCACCTGCTGAAAGACGAAATTGCTGCCGGTAAGATCGTTATCAAGAACATTGAAGGTCTGACCATTGAAAACCGCTTGGAGAAGAATCAAGCCGTTCCCGATGATGTTTTGGCCCAGATCAAGACCTGCGACGTATTGCTCAAAGGCCCTACCACCACCCCCAACGGCGGCACTATGGGCAGCGCCAATGTAACGCTGCGCCGGGAACTGGACTTGTATGCCAATGTGCGTCCCGTTTCCATTCCCGAACTGGGTATCGACTGGATGTTCTACCGTGAAAACACCGAGGGTGAATATGTGCTGGGCAGCAAAGGCATCGACCTGCCCGGTATGGCAGTTGACTTCAAAGTTACCACCGATCTGGGCACCAAGCGGATTGCCCGTGCCGCCTTCGACTACGCCAAGCAGAACGGCAAGAACAGAGTCACCGTGGTCACCAAGGCCAACATTATGAAGAAAACCGACGGCAAGTTCTCCGACCTTTGCAAGGAGGTTGCTAGCGAGTACCCCGGCATCGAAACCGACGAGTACTACATTGACATTATGACCGCAAAACTGCTGGACGAGCGTGTTCGTGACCAGTTCCAGGTCATTCTGCTTCCTAACCTCTACGGCGATATTATCACCGACGAGGCTGCCCAGATCCAGGGTGGTGTTGGCACTGCCGGCAGCGCCAACATCGGCGACCAGTACGCTATGTTCGAAGCCATTCACGGCTCTGCGCCCAGAATGTTGGAGCGGGGTATGGGTGACTACGCCAATCCCTCCAGCATCATCAAGGCCGGCGCGATGCTTCTGCGCCACATCGGCAGAGTGGAAGCCGCCCAGAAACTGGAAGATGCAATGCAAAACTGCACCACCGTCATCACCGGCAAGACAGACGGCCCTACCGCTGCCCAGTATGCGGACGCATTGATCGCAATGCTTTAATGAAAAGAGGCTTTCCGGGAGGAAAGCCTTTTTCGTTGCGTTTTACAAAAATTTATGGTATAATAATATTATCTGAAGGAAAGAGGTG
>JAFQDY010000111.1 GCA_017399325.1 Oscillospiraceae bacterium | reverse complement strand
GATGGCCCGGGCGGCATAGGTATCCAGCGGATAGGTGGAAGATGCAATGACCACATCGGGCTTTACCGCCCTGGAGATCTTTTTGGCATTGAGAAGAAGTTTTCCTACAAAACGGGCCATTGTCAGCGCGCGTTTTATACCGTTGCCTTGATATTCTCCTGTTTTGAACCAGATGTAACGAATGCCGCTTTCTTCGCTTTCCTGAAAATCGGTTTCGATCACAGGATTGTTCTGCCGCAGGTGTGAGTAGTCACCGGCAAGAATGGTTACGGTATGTCCTAATTTTACCCACTCACGGGCCAGATAAAAGGGTCTGAATTCCATACCCATTTCCGTAGAACCGGCATAGTGGTTGATCAGTAGTATATTCACGAAAGAAACTCCTTTTGCGTCAGTCGGACTTCAGTACTGCCAGAACCGTTTTGAAACAAGTGGCAATGTCGTCCCAAAAACTAAATTTCAGAATGCTTTCCAGATTGTACTGCATTTTGCCGGGCAAAACTTCCTCAATGTAAGTTTTGTCCACATCTTCGGCTTTATCCAAAAGTTCGGCCTCATCCTTGTAGCGGATGCTGGCGATGCTGGTGATGCCCGCAGGCAAAAGCAAAGTTGCCATCATTTCGGGGGTGTAGGCATCCACATACTTGGGAACTTCGGGGCGCGTACCCACAAAGGTCATATCGCCCAAAAGAACGTTGATCAGTTGAGAAATTTCATCCAAGCGGCAAGCGCGGATAAAACTTCCAACCTTGGTAATGCGGGAATCGTTACCTACAGTTACCAAAGAGCCGATCTTGTCGGCGTTATTTACCATAGTGCGGAACTTAAATATCCGGAACTGTCTGCCGTATTGGGTAATCCGGACCTGACGGTAAAACACAGGGCCACGGGAGTCAACCTTGATTGCAACGGCAAGAATCAGAAAGAAGGGGCTCAGGACCAGCAGCATCAAGAAACTCACCGCAATGTCAAAAATGCGCTTGAGCAGCAAACTGCCGGTTTTCTTTTGCAGGGCGTCGTAGTAAGGCCTTACGGCGTCGGTTCGCATATTTTCGGGCAGATCTTCCCACCGAATCAATCTCATTTCAGATACTCTCCCAAAACTTTCTTAAAGCAATCGATCACGTAATCCACCTGCTCATCGGTCAGACAGGTGTGCAGGGGCAGACTGATCTCGTTAGCAAAGTGAGCATAGGCGTTGGGGTAATCGGCAATGTCAAAGCCTAAGTTTTTGTAAGCGGTGTGCATAGGCAGAGGTTTGTAATGCACATTGCAGGCAACGCCCAGTTCTGCCATCTTGGTGATGATGTCATTGCGCTGCTCGGCAGTAACACCGGGAACGCGGCAGATGTACAGATGGCCGGATGAAGTATGGTTGCCTGTGTAGTGAGGCAAACTCTCCACGCCCAAAGGACAAAATGCGGCATCATAGCGCAGAATAATCTCTTTGCGGCGTGCAAGCATTTCGGGATAGCGCTTCATTTGTGCCAAACCGATGGCCGCAGCCACATCGGTCATATTGCACTTGTACCAAGTGCCCACGATGTCATATTCCCAGGCACCCAGTTTGGTCTTTGCCAAAGCGTCTTTGGATTGACCGTGCAAAGAGAACAACTGGAGTTGCTTGTAGATATCTTCGTTGTCAACACCTTCAATGGTGCGCCAGGTCAGGGCGCCGCCTTCGGCGGTGGTCAGGTTTTTGACCGCGTGGAAAGAGAAAGAGGAGAAGTCTGCCAAAGAGCCGGCAGATTTGCCGTTCAAAGTTGCGCCGAATGCGTGGGCAGTGTCAGCCAGAATGGCGATACGGCCGAGGGACTTCTGCAAGGGTGTCTTGGGAGTAAACAGAGACTTCTTTTCTTCCACGATTTGGTACAGCCGGTCATAGTCGCAGGGAATGCCACCCAAGTCCACAGGGATAATGGCCTTGGTGTTCTCGGTAATGGCATCGGCAACCGCATCGTAGTCAATGGCGAAGGAATCTTTTTGCGTGTCTACAAGCACCAACTTTGCACCCACGTGGCAGACCACGGAAGCGGAAGCGGTGTAGGTGTAGGCGCAGGTGATGACCTCGTCACCGGGGCCGATACCCAAAAGCCGTAACGCCATTTCAGCGCAGGCAGTTTGAGAGTTTAAGCAAACGGCACGCTCCGTGCCACAAAAATTCGCCACCTGCCGTTCCAGTTCTTTGGTGCGCGGGCCGGTGGTGATCCAACCGGAACGAAGGGCTTCTGCCACTTCTGCGATCTCGTTTTCGCTGATGTCCGGGGGGCTGAAAGGAATGTTCATATTGGCATCCTCGTTTCTCATAAAATGCACCGGAAAAGGGGTGCAAAAAACGGCAATATTTTTACGCTTATTTTTCCGCATACATTATAACATAAAATTGAAAAAATGCAACCCCTGACAATGTTTTCTGTCATTTGGCAAAAACCGCTGCTGTATGGCACAAAATTATGGGAAAACACCATAAAAAAGACACCCCCGAACAGGCTTTTCGGCCCGCGGGGGTGTTGGTAAAAAACAAATTAAACGCCGGAATAGGCAGCAAAACCGCAGTCAACAGGCAGAACAACGCCGGTGATGGCGGAAGCAGACTTGTCGTCGCACAAAAACAGTGTGGCGCCCAGCAGTTCGGAGGCGTCCACAAAGCGGTTTGTGGGCGTGCCGTTCAGGATCTTTGCGGAACGGGCGGTGGGGGTGCCGTCATCGTTAAACAAAAGGGCCTTATTCTGGGCAGAAACCAGGAATCCGGGAGCAATGGCGTTGCAGCGGATACCGGTACCTGCAAAGTGGGTAGCCAGCCATTGGGTGAAGTTGGAAATGCCGGCCTTGGCAGCGGAGTAAGCGGGGATCTTGGTCAGGGGAGTGTAGGCGTTCATGGAAGAGATGTTCAGGATCACGCCTGCTTTCTTGGCGACCATATCCT
>JAFQDY010000110.1 GCA_017399325.1 Oscillospiraceae bacterium | reverse complement strand
GGCTGCAGATTTGTTGTGTCAAAAATTCGAAAGGAGTACAATCTCATTGGCTGAAAAATTGAAAATTATCCCCTTGGGCGGTTTGGATGAGATCGGTAAGAATATTACCGTTTTTGAATACGGCAGAGATATGATCGTCATCGACTGCGGCGTGGGTTTCCCCGACGAAGAAATGTACGGCGTGGATCTGGTGATCCCCGACTTTTCCTACCTTGTGCAGAACGAAAAGAAACTGCGGGGTATGTTTATCACCCACGGACACGAAGACCATATCGGTTCGATCCCCTACTGTATGCAGCAGGTGCAGTGTCCCATCCACGGCACGGCTATGACCAACGGCCTGATCAAACTGAAACTGGACGAGCACGGCCTTTCCGATACCGTCAAACTCATCACCCATAAACCCGGTGATGTGGTAAAGGCCGGCTGCTTCTCGGTGGAATTCATTCGGGTGAACCACTCCATCGCCGACGCGGTGGCTTTCGCCATCAAGACCCCGGTGGGAACGGTGGTTATGACCGGCGACTTCAAGATCGACCCCACCTCCACCGGCGGTATGATCGACCTGACCCGGTTCGGTGAACTGGGTAACGAGGGCGTGTTGGCGCTGATGTGCGACTCCACCAATGTGGAACGCCCCGGCTACACCCCCAGCGAAACGCGGGTAGCAGAAGGTTTGGACAGGCAGTTCAAAAACTGCGACAACCGGATCATTGTTACCACTTTTGCCTCCAATATGTACCGTATCCAGGCCATTTTGGCCACTGCTCAGCGTTACGGACGGAAAGTGGCCGTTACCGGCAGAAGTATGGAAAATATGCTGCGGGTGGCTCAGGAACTGGGTTATCTGAAGATTCCCGCCGGCACTTTGGTGGAACTGTCCGCCATTAAGAGCCTTCCCAAAAATAAGGTGGTAATCGTTTCCACCGGTTCTCAGGGTGAGAGTATGTCCGCCCTTTACCGGATGGCATTTTCCACCCACAAGCAGGTGGACATTCAGGCCGGTGACCGGATCATCATCTCCGCGTCCGCTATCCCCGGCAATGAAAAGGCCGTCTCCCGGATCATCAACGAACTGTACCGCAAGGGCGCAGAAGTGATCTACGAAAAGAGTGAAGGTCTGCACGTTTCCGGCCACGCCTGTCAGGAAGAACTGAAGATCATTCACGCGTTGTGCAAGCCCAAATTCTTCATTCCTGTCCACGGCGAACACCGCCATTTACAGATCCACGGCAAACTGGCCGTTACCATGGGCGTGAATCCCAAAAATGTCCGCATCGGTGAAAACGGCTCTGTGATCGAGTTCACCGGAAAGACCTGCAAGATAAACGGCACTGTGCCCGCGGGCAAGGTGTTTGTGGACGGCACAGGCGTGGGCGACGTGGGCAGTGTGGTGCTCCGTGACCGGAAGCATCTGGCGCAAGACGGTATGATCGTGGTCTGTGTTACCGTCAGTTCCTATGACGGGGAACTGATCTCCGGCCCGGATATTATCACACGGGGTTTTGTGTATGTGAAAGAATCGGAGGAATTGATGGATTCCTTGCGGCTTTGCACCCTGGAGGCCATTGACCGCTGCCACCGGAAGCACATTCGGGATTACACCACCTTGAAGTCCGCCATCAAGAACGACTTAAGAGGCTATCTGTTCAAGACCACCAAGCGCAATCCTATGATTTTGCCTGTAATTATGGAAGTATAAAAAACACCGCGGCAAGGAAAATGCTTGCCGCGGCGTTTGTATATTTTTCGCTTTTTTGCAAAATCTAGTTGCAAAGGAGTGGTTTTATGGACGGACAGGAACTTGTCAAGCAGACATTGGATCAGATTCCACAGGCAAATGCCAACGCCAAACGGATCGTGGGATTGGTCAGGGAAGGTGGCCGGATCACCGGCTATCAGTTGTCTGACAACACCGTTGTGGAGAAACAGCAGGCCATAAATATGGCCAAACAGGGGCAGATCGCCGGTGTGGGCATCGCCCACCGGGGAGATACCGAATATCTCAAATCCATTCCGGACGGCAGTGAAAACAACAATTTGAGCAATCTGCCTTCCGTTTCGCCCCAATCTTAATAACAAGCCGGCTGTTAGAAACGGCCGGCTTATTTTGTTACCCGTTTCATCAGCGCTTTGTATTCACTCGATCGCTGCATACACTGGCGGATAACCACTTTTCCGTCTCCGTATTTCACGGCAAAACTCTCCACCGGCACACTTTTTCCCCAAGGAAGCACCGACCCGATGATCGCGCCGGGAACACCTCCGATAAAGCCGCCGAACAACGCGCCTTTCAAACCGCCCCGCTTAAATTCCGCGTTGGTAATGCCTAAGCGCTTTACCTCCACGATCTTTTCCGACAAACGACGCTGTTCGTAACGCCCACGGGCATTTTCTGCCTCACGCTTTTTCTGCTCCGGCGATTTGCGCGCCTCATGAATAATAAAAATGATCATTCCAACAATGAGTGAACCCCACAGAAAATTGGCCAGTCCCCATGTGCTTTCCATTGTTTGAACCCCCTTTTTGGTCGTGTCTTCATTGTAGCAAGGTATCAGTCCAATAAAACAGCACCGATTGCAAGTATTTGCCGTTGAGTGGTGCAAAAATACCGATTGTCTGTTTATTTGGCATTTTGTCCGGGATTGTGATACAATCAAAACAAGGAGGTGGGCCCATGAAGTTTCGGCTTATCATCGACAACGAACAGGACGAAGAAGTGATCGCCAGAGTCCGCAACCGCAGTGCGCTGACTGACGAGATCGAAGCGCTGGTTATGCAGTACGCAGGCGCAGACCGCATTCCCGGTTACACCGAAGACGACATCAAAATGCTCTGCGTTTCGGAAATCGAGTGCGTAACTGTGCTGGACGGAAAAACATACGCCATCGATTCGAAAAATTGCCGTTATCGGCTGAAGCAGCGGCTTTACGAACTGGAGCAGCAACTGCCCTCGTCTTTTATCCGCATCAACAAAAGCGCATTGGCAAACGAGGCCCGGCTGGACCGTTTTCAGGTTACTTACGCAGGCTCCGTGGACGCCATTTTTAAGTGCGGTTACAGGGAATATGTGTCAAGAAGGTGCTTCGCCCAGATCAAAAGGAGGTTAGAATCAAAATGAAGAAATTCCTGAAAGAATTTTTGCTCCGGGGTCTGATCTGCGCCGCAAGCGGACCGCTGGTTTTGGCGGTTATCTACGGCATTTTGGGTGCCACCGGTGCGGCAGAGGCTCTTGTTCCTCAAAAGGTTTGCTCAGAGATCCTGTCCATTATGGCGCTGGCTTTTATCGTGGCGGGTATGACCGCCATCTATCAGGTGGAACAACTGCCCCTGCCTACCATGATCTTGCTCCACGGCGGTGTGCTGTACATCGTTTACATTCTCACCTATCTGATCAACGGCTGGCTGATGGCGAATCTGAAACCGATTTTGATCTTTACCGGCATTTTTGCGGTGGGCTACACCCTTATCTGGTTCGTCATTTATCTTGTAGAGAAAGCAAAAGCCAAGAAACTGAACGAACTGCTGAAAAACTGACAAAAAGTGCGTTGCGAATATTTGCAACGCACTTTTATATTAATCGTTTTCCAATGTTTCCAGATAGTAACTGACCGGACGGAAGCCGTCGTTACAACTGAGCATCGCCGAATGGGGATTTTTCATCCAGCCATCATAAAAGTTACCACCGCCTTCTGCCAAAGTTTTCACGAAAGATGCCATCCATTCCCACGCGGCATTGCAAAATCCCTCCGGCTTTTGGGCGTTTTCCGACACCCAGGTGTCGCCGATTGTTACCTCGCAGGCGTGTTCGATGGGGTTTTCGTATTGTTCCATTAAGTCCGGGTAGGTGGTTCTCCGGACGGCTGTGATCTTCACTTTTTTCATAGGTCATATTCTCCGTCGATTAGGATATAGGGTAGGTTATGCGCCTTGCACTGGGCGAGATTTTGCGCATTTTCGGCAATCAAAGTTTCCTTGTTCAGGTCGGAATCGTCTAAGCGATGCTCAATGATGTTTGCGTTTTTTACAATATCGGCAAAGTGATCCTCAATATATTTTGGGGACATCATAAGGCAGGTGTATTGGATATTTTTTAAGTAATTTTCCGTGAAATCCTTCTGCCAGTCAAATGGGATATAACACCCCTCGACGATCAAATTCTGCTTGTTTTCAATGGCTGTTTTCACCATTTCCCGGACAATGGGCCAAAGATGATCCGTTAATTTTTCGTCGTCCATTGGGGTAAGTTTTGTCTGACCGCTGCGGATCAGACCCATTTTCAGGTGGTCAATGGACAGGTAGGGGTATTTATGCTTTTCCAAAAGTTTTTGGGCATATGCGGTCTTGCCCGTGTGGGTCGCGCCGGTTATCAGGATCACCATTTGTTATCACCTCTTTTGCCTATTATAACACGCAAAATTGCCACTTGCAACGGCTACTGTTTTGACAGTATAATATAGGCAACGAATTTGTCAAGAGGTTGCCTATGGAATATTATTTTGCCCCGTTGGAGGGGCTGACAGACAGCATTTACAGACGGCTGCACCACCGGTTTTTCCCCGGTGTGGACCGGTACTATACGCCATTTTTCTCCCCCACTGTCCACAGGGCGCTGACCCCCCGGGAAGCAAGAGAACTGCCCCCGGCAGAGTCGGTTTCCTTTGCCGCCGTCCCTCAACTGCTCACCAAAGTGCCGGAGGATTTTATCTGGATGACAAGTGTTTGCCGGGATCTGGGGTATGAGGAAGTCAATCTGAATCTGGGTTGTCCCTCGGGAACGGTGACTGCCAAGGGAAAGGGCGCGGGCATGCTGCGAGATCTGGGTGAACTGGACGCATTTTTGGACAAAATTTTTGCGGAAAGTTGTCTGCCCATCTCCGTGAAGACCCGCATCGGTTTTCACGCCCCGGAAGAATTTGCGGCGATCTTGGAAGTTTTCAACCGCTATCCCATTTGCCAGTTGACCGTCCATCCCCGGGTGCGGGCCGCCTTTTACAACGGGCCTGTGGATATGGACACCTTTGATCTTGCGGTAAAGGAAAGCAAAGCGCCGGTCTGCTACAACGGCAGCCTTTGCACCAAGGATGAATTGGCGAAATTTTCTAAAAATTATCCGCAGGTGGAGTCCATTATGGTGGGCCGCGGACTGATCGCAGACCCGGGTCTTTTCACCCCCGGCGGCACAACTGCTTCTGCTTTGGAAAATTTCCACGATGCCCTTTTAGACGAATACATTACCGCATTCGGCGGCAGCCGCAACGCCATGTTCCGTATGAAAGAAAATTGGCGGCACTGGCTATGTAAATTTGCCGATTCGGAAAAGTTGGGCAAGCGCCTGCGAAAAACCACCGATGTTGCCGAATACAAAGCGATCACCCGCGAGATATTCCGCGATCTGCCCCTTCGGGAGAGCATCGTCCCCGATTGGGACTAACAGAAAAAGGCCCGGTTCAGTGTGAACCGGGTCTTTTGTTTTTAATTACTTTTTTAATCGCCGAGGACGATCTTTTTGTAGTTGACTGTCATAGGTGTTTTTGCCTGGGCATCTTCCAGAACACCGGTCAGTTCCTCTGTCCGCTCGTTTACGATCAGTTCCTCCACCTCATAGTCCCAAATGGGGAACTTTTCTTCAAAGTACATCACATGGTAGCCGTAGACGGTCTTGACCAGACCGGTATCGCCCGCCTGTCTGCTTTCGTCCAGGTACCAGGCTTTGAATTCTTCCACGAAATTGGTATCTTTGGTCAGCGGTTTATAGTTGTCGTCCAAAAGGCCGCCGTTTTCGTAAGAACTGTCTTCGGAGTTGTAATAGGCCAGTTCGGCGAAGGCGTCTTTGGTCTGCTCACCTGCCAGGAACTGGTCCAGCAGTTTCTGGGCAGAAGCGCGGCAGGTCTCCCATTCAGCATCGGAATAGACGATATCGCCGTCCTCATTTTCTGTGCCGCCCTTGGGGGTAATGATAATGTGGCGCACATTGTAGTAATCACCGCTGTCTTTGGTGATACCGTTCTCTTTGAGGACATCTTCGTTTTCGGTGAAGTAGGTCTCTTTATCCGCCTCAGAGGGAAGCACCACATCGTAGTAGTACATCGTTCCCACATAGCCGGTGTAGTTATAACTGTCAAAGGCCGCAATGGAACTGCCGGCGAACATAATGTCCTTGAAGAACAGTTCCAGATCTGTGTAACCTTCTTCCGTTGCCTTTGTTTCCAGTTGTTCTTTCAGAGAATCCAGATAGCCTTGCTGCTCCTCGGTCAGTTGGAAGTCAGCCTGCTTGGACAAGTCCAGCAAGGTGGTGTATTTGCACCACTCCTGAACGGCGGTCTCCAGCATCAGTTGCTGCAGTGTTCTGCCTGTTGTTTCATCATAAACCTGCTCATCAAAAGCCTTGTCTGCGTCAAAACCCATCATAGTCAGGTATTCGGCATACTGGTCCACACACATATGGTAGTAGATCTGCAGTTCTGCATTGGTCAGGGAGTATTCGCCCATAGTGGCGACCACAATGTCCTTCTTTTTCTCTACCTCTTTTTCCTTGGCGGTGTAGGACTTTTTGTAATAAATATCATTCTCGCGCCAGGGGTTCAGGCTTTGGGCTGTGGCCTTGATCTGATCGACGGTTTCATCCAAAACGCCAAGGCCGAACAGAATCGCGCCGGTGAGGATCAGCGCCGTTACCAGCACACCCAGTACCGCCAGAACTACTTTCCACGCGCCGGATTTTTTCTTTTTCGCAGGCTCGTCGGCCTCGTAATCCTCGTCGTCTTCGACTTCTTCGGTCTCTTCGGATTCTTCGACTTCTTCGGTTTCCGGGGTGGCTTCCTCTGCCACTTCCTCGGCCGTTACCTGCTCGTTTTCTTCCTCTTGGGATTTGCCGCAGGCAGGACAGATCTTTGCATCCTCGTCCATTTCCGCAAAGCAGAATTTACATTCCATAATTTCTTCCTCTTTCTCCCATCGCTGGGCAGATTTGCACTTAGTTTACCACGGCAGACAAGCAATTGCAAGTTTGTTTATCAATTGTTTACATTTCCGTAAAATCCGCCGGACCCCCTTGCATTAAAGGCGAAAAAATGTTATCATAAATTGAATTATTATGTGCAAAAGAAGGAGCCGTTTTAATATGGCAAAAACCTCTGTGATCACGAAAGAACAACTGGATG
>JAFQDY010000109.1 GCA_017399325.1 Oscillospiraceae bacterium | reverse complement strand
TCTTTTAAGGTAAAGGTTGCAGAGAATTCCTCATTCTCAACCTTTGCAGGCTCTACGGTTGTCAATTCATCACCTACGCGTACCTTAATTTGGGCATCTTCCAAATGCCAGCCGCTGACAACGATCTTGCTGAACGTGGGCTTGACCCTAGTGAGGTTCAGTTCCACGAACAAGTCTTTGCCGATCAATTCACAACCCAGGTTATCTCGTACGCCGTCGAAGAGTTTGTACTTGGTCCAGTTTTCCTGCGGTGCAGTAACCAGCACATCTCTCTCCCGTTCAAAGAGCAGGCTCTTATTATTTTCGCGCTCTGCTTCCAGACGATCAATCAAAACCTTGGTCTGCTGATAGGTGGGCAGATTCTTGTCCTTCTGCTTCCGTGTGCCAATGAGGACCTCAAAAGGCTTTAAGTCAAATGTGTTGCCGGTCAAGGTGCGGTTATGACGGAAGTGATACCAAGTGCCGGAAATGCCGTCCAAGGTAATGGTTTGGGGCTGGTTACTCATGTTGGCCGCCACAAAAACGGTGTCATCACCATATTCGTACACATATGCATCAATGTCATCGTTACACAAAAGAGGTTTAAAGTCACCGTACAAAATGGGGTCTTCCAACGCACCCAAAGAGCCGTACACATAGCGGGTGCCTTCGTACAGTCTGGGGCGGTCGTTCAAATCGTGGTAAGCATAGGACCAAATTGTTTTACAACCGTGGTTGATAGCAACCCAGGTGTGGCAGTTGAATTCGTCAAATGTGGGATAGTCGGCTTCGGGCGCTGCTGCCTTGTAGGCAAAGCAAGTCAAAATAAAGCCCATACACTTGTCGGGTCTGTTCATCTGCACAACAGGGTCAATAAATTTGTGTAAGGTATTGATAGGCTGCACATAGGTACGGCCGGTCTCCTCATTCACTCTTACCGCCAGATAGGGGTCTGTTTCCGTCCAGTCGCAGAATGGCAAATATCTGTCCGGGTTGTGCGTTGCGTACAGAATCGGGTGATAGGGGTCCTTATCTGCCAATGCCTCATAGAAATGGCTGGCATAAATCAGCGATGCATTGTTATACTCCGGCTCGTCATATGCGTAGTTAAACACATAATCTTTATCCTTATTGGCCTCGATAAGTTCGTCCATCTTGCGCAGCATTTCTTCGCTGGGCATTCTGTCCTGGGTTGCTTCGCCGTCTTTTCCGTTGGCGCCGCTTACCAGCCATCTGGGCTGGGTATAACGGAAGTTTTTAAGAAGTTCGGTCTCGTTCAGGTTGTCGGCCTCGTACTTCCGTCTGAAGGCCTCACCGCCCTTGTAGCCGATTGCAAACATATTGCGGCGCAAGACAGGCTTGCCATCAACAACCAATCTGCCGCCGGAAATCCACGCCATTGTATGGCCGGTGGGTGCCAGATGACGCATCGTCTTCTTGATTTCCCAACTGTCGGTTGCTGCGGTCAAAATCGCTTCTGTTCCCTCCTTGAAGTCGGGTGTTTCAAAGGCGAAGTTACCATCTTTATCAGGGATAACGGTCTGGGCTGCCATACCGCCGTCGACCAACGTCAATGTAACGGGCTTGGCCGCATACACTTTACCTACGATTTTGGATGCGTCCTGACCGGGGTAGAAATTGGTGCGGTATTCAGGGAGCGTAAATTCGATGCGAATGGGTTCAAATTCGGCAGTGATGGGAGAATAGTACTTGAACACTTCCCCATCGTCAACCCGCTTGAATTCCATAGACAGGTTATAGCGCTTGAGGTTTTTTACAAAGCAAGGTGCGCAAACCGTGTTTGCACCGGGCTGCAATGTAACCGTGACCGGATCGGACAAGTTGGTAGAAAATACAAACGTATCCGAAACCGGGCTGGTAATCGAAACAGATACTGTACCGGTATACCCGTGCTCGGTTTTATCGGCCAGTTCCAAAGACACAGAACTGTATTTCAGGTCGTTACGTAACGCACGGACAGGCATACCGGTCATATGCTGGTAGTTTTCTGCCTCCAGAAAACTCCTGTCGATTTTGCTCCAGGTGCTGCACACATAGACC
Organism: Oscillospiraceae bacterium; assembly: GCA_017399325.1. Classification (GTDB taxonomy): domain Bacteria; phylum Bacillota; class Clostridia; order Oscillospirales; family Oscillospiraceae; genus Faecousia. The sequence continues at coordinate 4,188 of JAFQDY010000109.1, read as the reverse complement.
TGTTTTTGTGTATAACCGGTGTCAACTTTTTCCCTAACCGGCTGGTTTCGAATCACATTGACAAGCCAGTTATCACTCCACAATTCGTTGGAGGTATGATAAAGAGCAGAATACGGAATCTCAATCTCTGCAGACCAGTAATCCTCACCCATATACACGGCCTGTTTCCAATCGGGCTGGTAGACGACCTTGTTATTGCCGCTTTCGACAAAGTAGATTACTTGGGTCAAGCCGTCAATGGTCATAGCCAAATTGTAGAATTCGGATATGCTGTTTGTAGGAGAGAAAAATATCTCCAGACTGTTGCCGGCATAAATGTTGGCAGAAGAAAATGACTTCACAAATTCCATATCGGAGTCCATACACTTAATGCCGAAGTATACACGGTTTTCGCAAGGCAGAATTTTGACAAAAGTCTGGTCCTTTACCAGTTCTCCGCCCACAACTTTTCTTGTGGTAAAGCCGGTGCCTTCGGGTACTTCGTTCCAAACGGCCTCGTCTATTCGGCCGTCCAGCACAATGCAGTTGTCGCGGAAAATCTTATTGCTCATAAAAATTTCCTCCTCAAAATACCTCAATTTCGTAGAGTTCTACACGCTCTTGGGGGAATTCGATGCGCAAAGCATCGGGGCAAATGGATTCGCGCAAAGTAAAGGTTGCAGAGAATTCTTCATTTTCTGTGGTTTCGGGTTCAAGCGTAGTCAGTTCCTCGCCCATGCGCGCCTTCAGCACAGCATCTTCCAAATGCCAGCCGTAGACGGCGATCTTGCTGAAGGTGGGTTTTACCTTTGAAAGATCCAGTTCAATGAACAGGTCCTTGCCGATCAAATACTGGGCCAAATTGTCCCGCACGCCGTCAAAGAGTTTGTAACTGGACCACTGACCTTCAGAAGAGGTGACTTTCACTTCTCTTTCCCGTTCAAAAAGCAGGCTTATGCTGTTCATACGCTCTGCTTCCAAACGGTTGATCAACGCTTCTGTTTCCTGATAAGTGGGCATACCGGCATCTTTTATCTGCCGTGTACCGATGAGCACGCCATAAGGCTTCAGTTCAAAGGTGTTACCGGTGAGCATTTCGTTATGGCGGAAATGATACCAAGCGCCGGAAATGCCGTCCAAGGTGAATCTTTGAGGTTTATCGCTCATATTGACCGCCACGAAAATGGAGTCATCGCCGTATTCATACAGGCAAGCGTCAATATCGTCGGTGCGCACAATGGGTTTCAGTTCGCTCATCAGGATCTGCTCTTCCAACGTACCCAGAGAACCGTACAGATACCGCGTTCCCTCATACAGGCGGGGACGGTCGTTCAGGTCGTGGTAGGCATAGGAAGTGATCGCCTTGACGCCGTGGTTAATGGCCACCCAAGTGTGGGCCAGCATTTCATCAAATGTGGGGTAATCCGCATTGGGTGCAGCCACTTTATAAGCAAAGCAAGTTGTGGCAAATCCCAACACTTTATCTGTTCTGTTCATCTTGATCATCGGATCAAAGAATTTGTGCAAAGAATTGATGGGTTGACCGTGGTAACGGTTACCTTTTCCGTCATCCCGGGTCGCCAAATAAGGGTCTGTTGCCACATAGTCGCAGTAAGGCATATACTTGAGAGGATCGTGGGTGCAGATGCGGATCACATGGTAGGGGTCTTTTTCTGCCAGATACTCAGTAAATTGCCGCATATAGATCAGCGATGCGTTGTTATACTCCGGTTCATCGTAAGCATAGTTCAGAGCATAATCCTCGTCTTTACATTCTTCGAAATGGGCGTCCAGCGCCTTGATCATTTCTTCGCTGAGCGATCTGTCCTGGGTGGCTTCGCCGATCTTATCGCCGATGATCTTTTCAGCGCCCTGGACCATCCATCTGGGTTGGGTGAATTTTTGATTGACCAGTTCCGGGGTAACGTTCAAATTGTCGGCTCTGTACCGGCGGTCAAATGCCTCGCCGCCTCTGTAGAAGGGCGCAGTCATATGACGGCGAAGAACCGGCTTACCATTCACGATCAACTTGCCGTCGGAGACCCAAGTCATAGTACGGCCGGTAGGCGCAAGATGGCGCATAGTCTTCTTGATCTCCCAGCCGTTGATGGAGATGGTCAGGATCGCCTCTGTTCCCTCTTGGAAATCCGGTGTTTCAAAGGTAAAGTTACCCTCTGCGTCTGCAGAAATCACCTGTGTTGCCATTCCGCCGCCTTCCAGTTTCAAGATGGCAGGCTTGCTGGTATAAACTTTGCCTACGATCCTGGAATGGTCCTGACCGGGGTAGAAATTGGTGCGGTATTCCGGCAGTGTAAACTCCACCCGGATCGGTTCGAATTCAGCGGTGATGGGGGTGTAGTACTTAAACAACTCCCCGTCGTCCACACGCTGAAAGGACATAGATAGATTGTAACGAACCAAGTCCTTTACGAAGCATGGCGCAGTAACCGTATTGGCACCGGGCTGCAGGGTAACCGTAACAGGCTCGGAAAAATCCGTAAAGAACGAAAACGTATCAGAGGTGGCGGCGGTAACGGAAACAGTAACTGTGCCATTGTAGCCGGCATCTGTTTTTTCATTCAGTTCCAATGCAACACCGCTATACCGAATATCGCTGCGCAGAGGCCGAATGGGCATATCCGTCAAGTGCTGAAAGTTGCCCGCCTCCAGATAACTTTTCTCAATTTTGCTCCAGGTGCTGCCCACGAAAACCTGTTTCTGGGCATAGCCTGTATCCAGTTTTTCCTCCAAAGGCTGATTGCGGATCACATTGACCAGCCACTTATCGCTCCAAAGTTCATTGGGCGTATGGTAGAAGGCAGAATACGGGATCTCAACTTCCGCAGACCAGTGATCCTCGCCCATATACACGGCTTGATTCCAATGGGGTTGGTAGACCGCCTTGTTGTTGCCGCCTTCCACAAAGTAGATCACCTGGGTCAAACCGTCAATGGTCATTGCAAAGTTATACACCTCGGAGGTACTGTTTGAGGGAGAAATGAAAAATTCCAAACTGCTGCCGGCATAAATATTTGCAGACTTGAAGGTTTTCACAAAAGGCATATTGGATTCCATACACTTAATGCCAAAATAAACGCGATTTTCGCAGGGAAGAATTTTGACAAACGTCTGGTCCTGAACCAATTCGCCACCTAAAACCTTTCTTGTAGTAAAACAGGTTCCCTCAGGGACTTCGTTCCAGACAGCCTCGTCCATACGGCCGTCCAAAGTAATGCAGTTGTCGCGGAAAATCTTATTGCTCATAAAAATTTCCTCCTCAAAACACCTCAATTTCGTAGAGTTCTACCTGCTCTGCAGGGAATTCGATACGCAAAGCATCGGGGCAAATGGATTCGCGCAAAGTAAAGGTTGCAGAGAATTCTTCATTTTCTGTGGTTTCGGGTTCAAGCGTAGTCAGTTCCTCGCCCACACGTGCCTTCAGCACTGCGCCTTCCAAGTGCCAGCCGCCCAAAGCAACTGTTTTGAATGTGGGCTTGACCTGAGACAAGTCCAATTCAAGGAAAGAATCTTTGTCCTTAAATTCGTAGGCAAGGTTGTCATTCACGCCGTCAAAGAGTCTGTAGTTTTTGCCACCGTTTGTTGCGATGACCGGAATGTCTGCGGTTCGTTCAAAGAGCAGACTCTTGCAGTTTAAGCGCTCTGCTTCCAAACGGTCGATCAGCGCGGCGGTTTCTGCATAGGTGGGCAGACCTTCGTCCATAACCGTTTTTGTACCGATAACGACTTCCAGCGGTTTCAGTTCAAAGGTGTTGCTTGTGATCATACCGCCATTGCGGAAGTTGTGCCAAGCACCGTCAATACCGTCTACGGTCACAGTTTGCGGTTCGTTTGTCATATTGACCACCACGAACATACTCTTGTCGCTGTAATCAAACAGGGCGGCATCAACGTTGCCATCATTCAGCAATACCTTCCGGTCGCCGAACAGGATCGTGTTTTCCAGTGCTTCCAAAGAGCAGAACATATAACGAACACCTTCATACAGACGGGGGCGGTCGTTGATATCGTGGTAGGCATATGCGCCCATACCTCTTGCGCCGTGGTTGATGGCCACCCACATATGGCAGACGATCTCCTCAAATGTGGGATAATCATAGGCCAGAGAAATGCCCTTGTAAGCAAATGTGGTTGCCACAAAACCAAGAACCTTATCCGGTCTGTTCAGTTCTGCCACCGGATCGAGGAATT
>JAFQDY010000108.1 GCA_017399325.1 Oscillospiraceae bacterium | reverse complement strand
TTCTCCCCTTCTACCGTAGCACCGGCGCGCATAAGTGCGTCAACAATGATCTCCGGACGCATACCCTCAACGCCAAGTTTGCCCTCTTTTCCTGGGGCGCTTTTGCGCCGTTCTTTACCCAGGATGTCGGGAATATAGGCGTGTTTCAATTGTTCGGCAGGTATTGCCCCTTTCAGGTAATTACGAATAACAAAACCTGCCCCATCGGAGTCGGTAAATACGATCAGTCCACGAGTCGATGCAACCCGCCTAAGAAGATCAAGTTGCTTCTTGTCGTTCATAATTCCAAAGCCGGAGGTCTCCAAAATGGGCGCGTCCACAATTTGGGAAAGGGTGTTTTTGTCATATCTGCCCTCAACTACAATGGCTTCCCGAATCTTAATCATTCTTAGCCTCCTGGGATAACCGGAGTATGAGAACTTCCAAAATTCGATGGGGATCGTCAAAGGATGTCTTCATCTGCATATCGCTTTCCAGCACCAACCGGGCTGCCTTGTCGTAAAAGCCTGCAGAAAAACGACTTGCCGCTGCCATCGTCTTTCTGGCAGGGTAGTCTTTCAGACCGGTCAGGCTCATCAGTTCTGTGGCGGTCTTTCCGTTGTCGGCTAAGGTTCTTGCGGTACTTAGCCGCCGAAAATGGGCACCGATCGCGCCAAGCAAGTTGACGGGTTCTTCCTGCATTTTGAACAGTTGCCGTAATTTTTGCAGGGCTTTCCCGCACTCACCGCTGCTCAGAAGGTCCGTCATCTGAAACACCACCGCATCCAACACCGGCTCTACCACCGCATCGATATCTTGTTTACAGATAGCATCTGCCCCGGAAAAGGCACAGATTTTGGAAATTTCACCGGAAAGCGCGGTCATGGTGCCGCCTGTCAATTCGATCAGATACAGGCACAGATCCGGCGAGATCTTCTTACTGTTTGCAGCAAAATGGCGGCTGATCCAGTTAACCAGATCCCGGCTGTTTTGCTTTTGAAATTCCACCTGTGTGCCGTATTTGTCCACCGCTTCCCAGAATTTCTTCAGCCGTTTATCCGGCTTAAAGGGTGTGGTGTTATAGGTAAACACAACGGTGCAGTAATCGGGAATGTCGGAAATAATATCCACAAAGCGCTCCCGGTCCGTTTCATTTTGCTTGAAAATATCGATCTCATCTACTACCACCATCGTGCGTTCTGCCATCACCGGAAGACTTTCCACACAGTCGGCAAAAGTGATAATGTCAAATGTTTCTACAGTTAATTTATGGAAGTTAAATGACTCGGTCACAGGGTCAATAATGGCCTTATACAACTGCTTTAAATAATGCTGCAGAAGAAAAGTTTCCTCACCGTAAAAGAAATACAGCCGCGCCGGTTCCTCCCGACGGATCTCGTCTTTCAGCATTTGCAGGTTATTCGGCTGCACGGTTTCCTTAGCCATTGTTTCACCCCCTGAATGTAACAGTTCCTTTCAAATCCGTTCGGTAGACTTCACAGCCAAACAGGTCCAAACGTTCCAGCGTCTCCCATGTGGGATGCCCGTAGCGGTTATTCGCGCCCACAGATATGATGACCACTTCGGGGCGGGTTTCGCTCAGCAGTTCCCAAGAGGTGGATGTTTTTGAGCCGTGGTGGCCTGCTACCAAAATTTCCAAGTCCGGTAGGTCGACGGTCTCCATCAGTTCTTTCTCTCCCTCAAAGGAACGGTCTCCGGTAATCAGTATATCACAATTTTCCGGCTGAAACAAGATGCACAAACTAGATTCATTGCTATCCTCCCCTTGCTCGGAAGGAATGATTGTCAAATCATCCGATTTCAGCGTCACGATCTGGTCGACCCAGACGATTTGATCCCCGTAGGACACGGTCAATTCTGCCAGAATATCGTGTTCTTCCTCTATAAGTGGCAGATAAATTTGATCCGCCGGTATCCTTCCTAATAACTCTGCCGCGCCGCCTGCGTGGTCTTCATCGTAATGGGTGATAATAAGTCCGTCAATACGGAAAACGCCTTGGGATTTCAGATGTTGCGCAGCCCGGTTGGCCGCCTCACTTCCGCTATCGCCGCCACAATCCACCACATAGAAACGATCGTCTTTTTGCAGGATCAGGCATTGTCCCTGTCCCACATCTAACGCAGTAATGCTATATTCGTCCGTCTTATGTTCAAGCCAGGAAAAGGTAACGGCTGCCGCAAGTCCCACCAGCAAGCACCCGGTGAATATCCAAGGATGCTTTTTCTTGCTTTTCAAGAATACCATCAGCAAAATGTAGAGAAAAACCAACCACGCGACAATATAAATACTACCTGTATACAATGTGGATAAGGGCATATTTCCAATCACCTCCGCAACAAACAGGACAGCACGGATCGGCAGACAAATGATCCAGCCAACGATCTTACCCAGTGGCAGCCACAATGCGCCGAACGCGCAAGCTGCCATAATGCCATAGAATATCAAACTAATAAGCCATAAAAGCAACAAATTCGCCACAATGCCCGCAAGGCTGATGCTTCCAAAATAGATGGCGCAAAGCGGCATTGTCAAAGACATTGCCCCAAGTGTAACGCTGATTGAACCGATTGACCACCGCAACAATCTTGCCTTCAGGCTTTTGCGTTTGGACTTTTCCGGTTTTACTTTTTCAAACAAATATTGATAAATTCTGCTGGAAAACAGGAAGATACCCACCATGCAACCGACAGAAAGTTGGAAACTGACAGAGGTAATGCTAAGGGGATTCACTGCCAAAATTCCAAGTACCGCCGCGGCCAATGCCGTTGGCGGGTCATATCCCTTGTTTAGCAGCAGCGCAAGAATCATAAGGCCTTGCATCACGCCGGCGCGGACCACCGACGGAGAAAAGCCTGCCACTGCGGCAAAAACAAATAATACAGGTATTCCAATTACCGCTGTCAGCACCCGTTGTTTTCCGCAAAGCAGGTAAATCAGCGCAAAGAGTATGGACACATGCATACCCGACACCGCAGAAATGTGATAAATACCGCTATCCCGCAAAGATTGTGCCGTTTTGTGGGGCATTTCCGAAGTATCTCCTAACAAAAGTGCCTTGGCAAAGGCCCTTGTTTCTCCGGGAAATATCTTGTTCATCAGCGCCAGAATTTTATGACGCAACACAGGCGCGAAATATTTTGCGGTATTGGATTCCGGAACGATGGTGAAATCATCGCCCTCGGGATACGCCAACAGGAAGATGCCCTTACTGCCATAGTAAGTAACATTATCCATACCGCTTCCTGTGTAGCGCAATTCAAATTCACCGGAAACCGTATTTCCGGGAGAAAGGGTAACATCGTCGTTGATATAGAACAGGACACAATAGGTTCTGCCGCCAAGTTTTACTTTGCCTTCTGCTCGAATGCCATGATCCGTAGGTTCGCTGAATTCTGAAACCTCGATATGTAGTTGGGCGGTCTGCCCGTCCATCTGCCTTGCGGGAGACAGATACAACCTGTCAAATCCCCATAGCCACACAAGCCCGATCACAAGGCCGAAAAGAATACAGGCTGCTTTCTTGCAGTTCTCACTTTTTGTGAAAAACAACGCTATGAGCGAAACCAAGGATACGACGCCCAATAGCAGCAACCAATTTCCAAAAGCGAAATAGACACCAACTGCGCAGGCAATTGTGAAACCAATGGTAAAGAGCATTAGTTTACGCACGATGCTACCCCCTTTTTGAAAAATAGGACGCCACCGAAAGGCAGCGTCCTATTGCCTTAAATTTTAGATGCTACAAAGTCATCGACAGTTGCCAAAGCATCGTCCAGTTTCATAACATCCTTGCCGCCGCCCATAGCGGAATCAGGCTTGCCACCACCGGAACCGCCACAGATGGTACATACCTGTTTCACCAGTTCGCCGGCTTTCAAACCCTTGGCAACGGCATCCTTGCCGCAAATTGCCAGGAAGGTGATCTTGTCGTCGGAAACAGTGGACAGGACCGCAACCACATTGGGCGCTTTATCCCGTAAAGTATCGCCGATCTGACGGAGTTTGCCTGCGTCTGCGTTGGGGATATTGACCGTCAGAACTTTCAGACCTCCAATATCGTGGCCGCCAAACAGGAAGCGGTCAGCTTCGCCTGCAGACTCTTTTGCCTTGAAGGACTCAATGGTCTTCTTCAGGTTTTTCACTTCCTCAGCCTGGGCGTGGATCTTATCCACCAAATCGCCGGGTTTTGCCTTCAGTTCGGCAGCAGCCGCATACAGAAGTTCGTGAGTACGGGTCATATCCTGCAGACATTCCATACCGGTAATGGCCTCGATACGGCGCACGCCGGAAGCCACGCTGCACTCGCTCTCAATGCGGAAAGGACCGACCTTTGCGGTGTTATCCAAGTGGGTACCGCCGCACAATTCGATGGAGTAACCACTCATATTGACAACGCGCACGGTATCGCCGTACTTCTCGCTGAACAGAGCCGTTGCGCCCATCTTCTTTGCGTCATCGATGGACATCTCGGTTGTGTTGATGCCGTAGCCTTCCAAAATGGCGTTCTGCACGATGGTGTCGACCTTTGCCAGTTCTTCGGCTGTCATAGCGGAGTAGTGGGTAAAGTCGAAACGCAGGCGGTCGGGTTCAACTAAAGAACCGGCCTGATGCACATGATCGCCCAAGACGCTGATCAATGCTTTTTGCAGCAAGTGGGTTGCAGAGTGAGCGCGCATAATGGCCTTGCGGCGCTCCACATCAATGGATGCCAGCACCACATCGTCAGTCTTCAGAGTACCGCTGCGCATCACGCCGGAGTGCAGGTACTTGCCGCCCTTGTCCTTTTGCACGTCAGTAACTTTGAAACGGCTCTCGCCCATCAAGATCACACCGTAGTCGGCTGCCTGACCGCCCATTTCCGCATAGAAAGGTGTCTTATCCAAAACGATAATGCCCTTTTCGCCGCCGGTAATAGAACCGGTAACTTCTTCGCCGACGCAAACTGCCAGGATCTTTGCCTCGCAGTTTTTGACTTCGTAACCGACGAATTCGGTGGGTGTGGTGTCAAGGCCCAGGTCGATGCCGGCCCAGCCCAAGTCGCCCAGTGCCTTACGAGCCTCACGGGCGCGGACTCTCTGCTCTTCACGGCAGGCAACGAACTTGTCCATATCCAGGCTCATACCCTCGTCTTCCAGCATTTCAGCCGTCAGGTCCACAGGGAAGCCGTAAGTGTCGGAAAGCAGGAATGCGTCCTCGCCGGAGAAAACAGTCAAGCCGTTTACCTTGTGCTGCCCCAGTTTCTCTGCAAAAATGCGCATACCGGTATCGATGGTGCGGGCGAAGTTTTCTTCTTCGGTTTTTACCACGCGGATGATGTGGTCAGCGCGCTCGCGCAGGTAGGTGTAGTGGTTTTCATTCTCACGAATGACGGT
>JAFQDY010000107.1 GCA_017399325.1 Oscillospiraceae bacterium | reverse complement strand
TGTTGCAAATTCCGGATATATGAGCGCCATATAGCGGTCGGATGCCGGATTTTGCACGCCGTTTTGATACTTTTCCAAGTCTTTTTCAAGGGTTTTTATAAGGTCTTGGTTGGGATTTTTGCGCCTGTTTTGACGGACAATCAGGTGTAAGATGTCCTCACACAGGCCGTCGAGTCCGTTTGGATGCAAACGAGGTTGCACTTCTGCAACAGGCAGAATCGTAATTTCGTCAATATTTTCAATTCTTCGCTGGGTGTCGGGGTCAAAATATCCCATCGTATCTAATTCATCCCCAAAGAATTCTGCGCGGATGGGCAATTCGGCAGCAGGGGAGAACAGATCCAAAATACCACCCCGAACGGCAAATTGACCGGGTCCTTCCACCATACCGCACCGGCTGTATCCGATGTGGGACAATTTGGTGATCAGTGTATCCAAATCATACTGCTTTCCGACTTGGATAATGAAGGTGGCATCTTTTAATACGCCAGGCGGGATCGTGCGCAAACTGACCGCATCCCAAGCCATGATCTGCAAGCGTGTTTTGCCGCAGAGCAAGTCGTACATTTGGCGCAGACGTTTTTGCTCCCAGCCCCTTGATACCACAGAACTGTCATATAGCGTCAGTTCACGGGAGGGCAGAATGGGAAATTCTGTACCGAGAAAAGCCTTCAATTCTTCGCACAACCTATGGGCTGCCATATCATCCTGACAAATTACAACCAAGGGTGAATCAGTATGGGCATAAAGTCCCGCGATCATATGGCTGCGATTCAGTTGCCCGATTCCAGTAATGGCGGCATTTTGACCCTGTTGCAGGGCCTCCAGCGCTGCGGTATACTCCGGTATGCTCTTTAGAACATCCAGCAGTTTCTCCATAAAATGCACCTCAAAAGAAATTTTGTTCCACGTAGCAATGCGGAAAGGGGGAAAATACCCCCCTTTCCGTGGTTTTATGACAATATTTACGGTTTGAATCCGTTGTAACGGTTGGCTGTCTCCGGTATGCCTTTGTCGATGATACTTAAAGCAGCATCTGCAGCATAAGGAAGGGCCGCGTCCAAGGCTTTCTGGTCACTTGCAGAGAAACCGGACAGCACCCAATCAGCCAGATCTTGCTGGGGATTGGGTTTGCTTCCCACACCGATCTTTACCCGGGGGAAACTGTCGGAACCAAGTTCTGAAATGATGGACTTGATCCCGTTATGACCGCCTGCAGAACCGGCCGCCCTTACACGCAAGCGCCCCGGCTCCAATGAAATGTCATCGAAAAGTACGATAATGCGGCCGGGCGGAATGTGATAGTATGCAGACAATTGCAGAATGGACCGCCCGGACAGATTCATATAGGTCAGCGGTTTTAATAAGAACAGTTTCTTGCCGTTATAGGTCGTTTGCCCGTAAAGACCTTGAAACTTGCTCTTATCGATCTTGCAACCCAATTTCTCTGCCAGAATATCAATGGCTAGATAGCCGCAATTGTGGCGTGTGCGGGCATATTCCTTACCGGGATTGCCCAAACCCACGATCAGCCAACTTTCGCTTTTTCTACCAAACACGGCTTAAAACAGGTCAGCGATGGAAGTACCGCCGTGAACGTGGGAAATAGCTCGTGCGAAGATGAGCGCAACATCCAACTGCTTGATCTTCTTGCAAGGACAATCGGTAGCCAGAGGAATGGTGTTGTGAACAACAACTTCCTTAATGTAGGACTTTTCGATTCGGTCAAAAGCAGGGCCGGAGAGAACGCCATGGGTAGCGCAGGCGTAAACTTCCTTTGCGCCGCCGATGGTAACCAGCGCTTCAGCAGCGTTGCACAGAGAACCGGCAGTGTCGATCATATCGTCGTACAGAATGCAGGTCTTGCCACGCACGTCACCAATGACATTCATAACCTCGCACACGTTGGCTTTCTGGCGGCGCTTATCCACGATGGCCAGACCCATATGCACCTTTGCGGCAAATGCACGGGCGCGGGCAACAGAGCCAACGTCGGGAGATACAACCACAAATTCATCGTGGTTGAACTTGTCTTCGGGAAATTTATTAAGGTAGTATTTTACAAAAGTGGGATTGCCCAAAAGATGATCAACAGGAATATCAAAGAAACCCTGAATCTGCGCGGCGTGCAGGTCCATTGTGAGGATACGGTCTGCGCCGGCGGCAGTGATCATATTGGCTACCAGTTTTGCAGAGATGGGATCGCGGCTCTTGGCCTTTCGATCCTGACGGGCATAGCCGAAGTAGGGGATAAC
>JAFQDY010000106.1 GCA_017399325.1 Oscillospiraceae bacterium | reverse complement strand
TAGCAACAACTACAAAACCCTCAGCACCGAACATCTGACGGAAAGCCATACGGCCGAAACTGCCAAAACCGTTAATAGCAACTTTTACAGACATGGTAATTTCCTCCAATTTCGTTACTGCGTTTGCAGCAAAATAGACTATTAAGGGGCAATTTACCCCAGCATGGTTTATTATACAATAAAATACATTTTTGTAAAGTGGTTAAATTGTAAAAAAACCATATATTTTCTGGCGAAGTTTTGACTAAGAGTACAAAAAACCGTCGAAATTGATCAAAAGCGGGCGTTTTGTGCATCGTAAGGCGCGTTAGCCTGCACGGTATCAGTTGCTGCCGCATCGCAAAAACTTTGATAGGTTACCGCGTAGGTGGTGGCTACCACCGGCAGATAGCGCCGGCAAAAGACTACGCGGCAAACAGTGGCAACAAGGCTGAACAGTACTGCTGCCATATCCGCGGAAACAGGAAGCGCAACACCTGTGGCTGCCAAAATCATATCACCAAAGTATACCACCAGCAAAAGTCCGATCACCAGATAGTACCACCAAAAATGCAGGTCCAATTTCAAAACCGCAAGGCTTCTTTTCTTTCCGGTCAGACGAACGCTGCGTAAAAGAGAGCCAAACGCGCCCGTTCCGTCAGCCAGCGCATATTCGGCAAAGCGCAGTCGATAGAAAAGGAAAACGGCCACAGACGCATATGCAACGCCGGATATCACCAGCATGGGAATGGAACTGCGCATCATAGAATCCAGCATTTCAGGGGTGAAGAACGCTTCCATTTCCTGCGTCGTCATATTGCTGCCGTATAGCGGCTCTATCAGTTTCCAAAGCGGCTCGGAAAGCGGAGTAAACATATAAACCGCACTGATCAAATAAACAATGAAGAAGCCGACGATAAAAAGCAGCAGCACCCGCAGCAGATTCAAAGCCAGGACAGACCGGAACCGCCGAAATCCCCGCAAAAGAACGGCCGGATCGGTTTGCTCTTTTCGTGACCAGCCCAAAGCGGCAAATATCAAACCGATCTCCCAAAAGGGCAGGGCCACCATCACCGCAAAGTCCAGAACGGATTGCAGCGTGGACAGTACAGAACGAAGTCCCATACCGGAAAGCCCCCCGGTGTGGGCGATCTGTTGATTGATCAGCAGATTTACGAGAGTAAGAAGCAGAGAACTGCCCAACGCCACGGCAGTGTGGAGAAATGTCAGTTTTTTAGGATCGCATGTCGCGTATCGCAGGGCATCTTCTGCCTGATGCCGTAGATCGGACGGTTGGAATGAACGCATATTTCAACACCTCCTGTGTCTGAATATTTTACTTTAGATTGGCTGGAATAGCAAATGAAATTTTTGTTGCTATATTTTTTGAAGCAAGAAAAAAGAGAAACAAGGCGTTTGCCTTTTCCGGTATTTTGTGGTATTGTATACGAAAAAGGAGTGAACGGATATGCTCTATGCAGGTTGTCATCTGACGGCATCGGACGGATATGTATCCACGATACAAACTGCCCGTTCTTTGAATGCCAATACTTTCGCCTTTTTTACCCGCAATCCCAGAGGCAGCCGGGCAAAGGCGCTGGATAAGGAAGACTGCGCCCAGGCAATGGAGTTGCTGGATCAGTGCGGATTTGGCAAACTGGTCGCCCACGGGGCGTATACAATGAACCTGTGCACTGCCCAGGAAGATGCCCGGGCATTTGCGGCAGAAGTGCTGAAGGACGATTTGTACCGTATGTCCTACCTGCCCGGAAACTACTACAATTTCCACCCCGGCAGCCATGTGGGACAAGGTATGGGTGTGGGCATCTGCCAAATCGTGGACGCATTAAAGTCTGCACTGGCGCCCGGATATCCGGTAACGGTGCTGCTGGAAACTATGGCCGGCAAAGGCAGCGAAGTTGGCGGCCGATTTGAAGAACTGAAGGCCATTATCGACGGCGTTGGCAGCGACCAAGTGGGCGTGTGTATGTATAACTGCCATGTCTATGATGCCGGCTACGATATTGTGCAGAACTTAGACGGCGTGCTGGAAGAATTTGACCGCATCATCGGTCTTGACAGGCTTTGCGCGCTGCACTTGAACGATTCGAAAAATCCCTACGCCAGCCACAAAGACCGTCACGAATGTATCGGCGAGGGTGCGTTGGGATTGGAAACATTCCGAAACATCGTCAATCACCCGGTTTTGAAGGGAAAACCTATGATATTGGAGACACCTAGCGATCTACCGGGATATGCGAAAGAAATTGCTCTTTTGCGGCATTTGGAAAACACATAAATACTAAGGAGGTGAGGATATGGAGCGATTATTGCAAGCGTTGACGCAGGCACAGGATACCTATTCCAATGTGCTTGTGGGCATTTTGCGGTACGGCGCGCCTGTTCTCGCCTTTATTTTGCTTTTGCGGTGCTTAAAACCGCTGCTGTCTTTCCGCCGTGAACCGGAGATCTGGGCGTGGCTTTGTTTGCAAAACGGCAGCAAACTGCCCATTGTCCATTGGGAAAATGTCCTTGGCCGCAGTAAGCGCAGCGACATTGTGATCAATATCCCCACTGTGTCCCGCAACCACGGAGTGCTGACCCGTTACGATGACGGAAGTTGGACCATCACCGACACGGATTCTTCCGACGGCATTTTGGTCAACGGTGAAAAGACCAAGATCTGGGCGTTGGAACCTACAGATGTGATCTCTATCGGCGGCGCAGAAATGACTCTGCAGCCCATTTCCGGTAAGCAGGAGCAAAAGTTAGCCGAATTGCGCACAAAGGGTTCTACATTCCGCAAAAGTTTCTTCAATGTGGTCATGCTGACGGCGTTGCAGTTTTTGTGCTGCCTGGCGCTTTTGCTGAACGGCTCTGCTGATACGGCCCGCAATATTCTTATCGGCTTTGCCGGTATTGCGGTGATGCAATGGCTGCTTTTGGCGTTTTACGCCTGTATTCGCAGATCCTCCTTTGAGGTGGAGACCATTGCCTTTTTCCTGTGTACGATGGGTATGGCGGCGGTGTCCACGGTCGTGCCCGGTGAAGCGGTCAAGCAACTGATCGCCATAGGGTTGGGTCTGGCCGCGTTTTTGCTGATCGGCTGGTTCCTGCGGGATCTGGAACGGGCCAAGAAGATCCGTTATGCCGTTGGTATTGCAGGCGTTTTGCTGCTTGTCATTACACTTTTGTTTGGTAAGACCTACTACGGTGCGAGAAACTGGCTGGAGATCGGTCCGCTTTCCCTGCAGCCGTCGGAATTGACGAAAGTTTGCTTTGTATTCATCGGCGCATCTACCATGGACCGGCTGATGAAGAAACGGAATCTAATCCTGTTTATCGCTTATTCCGTTACCCTTTGCGCTTGCCTTGCACTGATGAACGATTTTGGTACGGCACTGGTTTTCTTCTGCGCTTTTTTGGTGATCGCATATCTTCGCTCGGGAAGTGTGGGCACGGTGGCGCTGGCCATCACCGCCGTTGTTTTTGCCGGCGTGATGGCGCTGCGGATCGCGCCCCACACCCTGCAGAGATTTGAAACGTGGCGGCACATCTGGGACGCGCCTCTGGACGAAGGTTATCAGCAGACCCGTGCGCTGATCTGTATGGCTTCCGGCGGTTTTTTGGGCCTTGGACCCGGTCAGGGCTGGATGAAGAATGTGTTTGCCGCTGACTCGGATATGGTGATCGCCACCATCGGCGAGGAGTGGGGTCTGGTGATGGTCTTGTTTGTGCTGGCGGCAGTTGCCGGACTTGCTATGTTCACAGTCCGTTCTGCGGCGGTGGCCCGCAGTAGTTACTATACCATCGGCAGTTGCACAGCCGTTGCCATTATACTGGTGCAGGTGATCCTGAATGTGCTGGGAACGGTGGATGTGCTGCCCTTGACCGGCGTGACATTCCCGTTTTTGTCCAACGGCGGCTCCAGTATGATCTGCGCCTGGGGACTTTTGGCATTTATCAAGGCTGCAGATACCCGCCAGAACGCCAGTTTCGCCGTGCGGCTGCATAAGGCAGGAGGTGGGGAGGATGAATAGGATCGCAAACCGCGCTATGGCGCTTTTGCTGCTTGTCCTGATCTTGACAGGCGGTTTTGTGTTCTTCCTGTCAGAATTCCTTGTCAAGTCGGAAAACTGGGTGATGGATTACGGCTCGCCCCATGTATACGACGAGGGAAATATCGGCTGCGGCGTGGTCACAGACCGGGACGGCGCACTGCTTTTGGATATGCACGACGGACGCGCCTATTCCAATCTGGACACCTTGCGCAAATCAACCGTTCACTGGGTAGGCGACCGCAGCGGCAATATTCTGGCCCCTGCACTGACCTATTACGCCAAAGAACTGGCCGGATATGATCTGTTCAACGGCGTTTATACCTACGGGCAAAACGGCGGTGTGGCATCGCTGACATTGTCTGCAAAATTGCAGACTGCCGCACTGGAAGCGCTGGGCGATTATAAAGGAACCATAGCCGTCTATAACTATAAAACCGGCGAACTTCTCTGCGCCGTTACCACACCCACCTTTGACCCGGATAATGTGCCCGATTTTGAAAACGATCCGGAGAGTATGTATGAGGGCGTGTATGTGAACCGCTTTACCCAGTCCTGCTAT